>JBDSRU010000205.1:0-3646 GCA_039929145.1 Thermoanaerobaculia bacterium | reverse complement strand
AACCTGAGATGCGCTCGAAAGCCGGATTGACGTAGACGATGGCGCCCTGCGGGTCGGTCATGAGGATCGACTCGGCAGCCTGTTCCACCGCCCGGATCAGCCGGGCGTTCTCCGCAAACGTCTGCTTTCGCAGCGTAATATCGCGAATGTTGCACTGGATGACCTCGCTGTCGAGAACCCGGTAGACGTTACTGACGAACTCCACCGCGATCTCGCGGCCGTCGACCGTTTCGAGCGGCAGGTCGTCGTAGCGAATGTACCCCGCCTCCTGCAGCTCGCGGAAGTTGATCCTGGAGTCCGGAACGTCACTGAAGGGGCCGATTTCCCAGATCTTCCTGCCGAGGATCTCCGCGCGCGAAAAGCCCAACAGCTCGCAAAGGAACGGATTGACGTCGACGATCTCGGCGGTCGAGGCGTCGAGAATGAGAATGCCGTCCTTGGTCGCCTCGAAGAGCCGGCGGTAGCGCAATTCCGAAGCTTCGAGGGCCGTTTCGGCGCGCTTGCGATCGGTGATGTCGAGATAGGTTCCCAACAGCCCGCTGACCTTTCCATCCGAATCAAACAGCGGTACCTTGCTCGTCAGAAGAGTGATCGTCTCCCCTGCCGGGGTCGTCTGGGTCTCCTCGATGAGCGATTTGGCGCGGCCGCTCTCGAGGACCTCCCAGTCGTCTCCGCGGTACTTCCCTGCTTGATCGCGCCACCCCATCTGGTAGTCGTCCTTGCCGATGACCTCTTCCGCCCGAGTGAATCCTGCATCGCGCGCGAAGGCCTCGCTGCACCCGAGGAAGAAGAGGCTGGCGTCCTTCCAGAAGACCCTGGCGGGAATCGCGTTGAGAATGGTCTCGAGAACCTGCCGGGATTTCCGGAGGGACTCCTCCGACTGTTTGCGGTAGGTGATGTCGTGCGCCGCGATGACGACCCCTGCGACCTCGGGATCGTCGAGCAGGCTTCTTCCCATCGCTTCCATTTCGACCAGGGAGCCGTCCTGGTGCTTCACCTGCAACTCGACGGAGACGGTCTGCCCGGGGTGGGCGATCATCTGCGCCAGGGCCTCCAGGGCGGCCGCCAGGCAACCCGCATCCAGGAAGCTCGCCAGCGGCCTGGTGAGCACCTCCTCGTCGTCCCAGCCGGTCAGGCGCTTGCCGGATGCGCTGCGAAAGAGCACGCGCCCAGCGCGATCGAGCACGAGGAACACATCCGATCCGCCTTCGATCAGTCGCTGGTAGAAACTCGCGCTCCGAACGGAGCTGTCTTCCGATCGCCCTGGACCGTGATCGGCTAGGGTCGACATTCGTCGAGCCTCGCTGGCTGCAACGGGGACGCAAGCTGCGACAAGGCCTCCCGGGTGCCCGGTCGCTGGCACTGCGCCGGGAGTCGGCTCCGGTTCTTCCCTGCGAGATTCGCCTCGTTCATGGCAGCGTCCAGGTGATGCCGCGTTATCGCGACTACTTTTGCCAGGTGGCGGGAACGGCTCCCGCATTCCCAGCGTACCTCTCGCCCGTCGCCGGCTGAAGCGCACTTTCCACCTAGGCGCGGGCAGGCGACTTAGGTAGAAAACCGTCTACCGGGCCCTTTCCGCCGCCGCTGAGCCCGGCCATCGACGCGCGAGCAACCGCAGGGAGCCGCCGATGAGCATAACCCGGATCCCCGCTCTGGCCCGCTCTCAGGTGGTCTGCGCGTAGTGAGCCAGACAAGGAGATCTCGCCATGCTCAGCACCGGTTCCGCACGCCGCAGTTGCCTCGCCGCAGTGCTCTTCGCCGCTTGCCTGCCGCTGGCCGATGGCGCCGCCGCCAACCTCGTTCTGGGAGCGGTCGACCTCTGGCAGGACAGCCCGCCGTTCAACCTCGCCGGCTCGCTCTCGAACGGCGATGCCTTCGGCTATGTCGTGGCAACCGGAGACTGGAACGGCGACGGCTTCGACGATCTGGCGATCTTCGATGCCGAGTCGGCGGTCGTCGCGGGCGCCGGCGCGGTTCACATTCTGTATTCGAATTTCACCGGAGTGAGCTCTTCCGACGATTACATCGCGGACTTCGATCCGCAGAACGGAGCGCCCGACGAGGAGCTGAACGACAGCTTCGGCTCGGCGCTCGCCGCGGGCGACTTCGACGGCGACGGCTTCGACGACCTGGCGATCGGGATCTACCTCGAAGACGCGACCGTCGGCGGCACTCCCTATACCAACTGCGGCGCGGTGATGGTGCTCTATGGCACGGCGGTCGGACTCTCCGAAACCGGCGCCCAGAAGCTCTTCTCGACGGCGGCGTTCGCCGGCGCGACGCTCAACGACGCCCACTTCGGCCGCGCGCTCGCCGCCGGCGACTTCGATGGCGACGGCTTCGACGAGCTGGTGGTGGGCAGCCCCAGCGGCGACCTTGCCGGCATCGATCAGGCGGGCTATGTCGCCATCTACCGCGGCGCCGCCGCCGCTCTCCAGACGACGGCGCGCATTCTCTACCAGGGTGCGAGCGAGGTCACCGGTACCGTGACGGGCGTCGCCGAGGCGTTCGATCGCTTCGGTTGGGCGCTTGCTTCCGGCAATTTCAACGGCGACACCAACGGCGTCGATGGCCCCGCGGTCATGGATCTCGTCATTGGCGCGCCCGGCGAAGGAGACACCACCGCCGTGACCACCGGCTCGGGGCTCGTGCACATCTTCTACGGCGATCCCTTCGTCGTCGGAGGTCTGCCTCTCAACACCGATCAGACGTTTAACCAGGGCAACACGGCCACCGGACAGTCGATCGAATCCGGCGACGGCTTCGGCTTCTCCCTGGCGAGCGGCGACGTCACGGGTGATGGCCGGGACGAGATCGTCGTCAGCGCACCCTACGAAGACGTCATCTTCGGCATGGTGAACGTGAACGCAGCCGGAGCCGTCACGGTCGTGCGCGGCAACTTTCCCAACGTGATCGCGAGCTCGGGTTCGGTCACCTTCACCCAGGCCGACTTCTCGATCGGCGAGAACCCCGAAGCGGACGACTTCTTCGGTTGGGCGCTCGCCGTGGCCGACATCGACGGCGACGGCCTGGCGGAGATCGCGGTCGGGACGCCGTACGAAGACGTGGTCGACCCGGTCACCTTCGCGGTCCGGACCGATGCCGGCGCCGTGACTGTCGTGCCCGGCTGGTCGTCGACCTTCCCCTCGATCGCGGCCCCTCCCCGCCTGGTCGCCCAGCGCTTCGGCGGACACATCGGCACGTTGGGGCTCGGCGATATTTACGGCTGGGCACTCGCCGCCGGTGACTTCAACGGCGACGGCCACGCCGATCTCGCCGTCGGCACACCGGGAGAGGATGCGACCGGCAGCGGCGGCGAACCGTACGATGGCTCCGGGGCGGTCTATGTCCTCTCCGGCTCCCTGTTCAGCGACGGTTTCGAAACCGGCAACACGACTTACTGGGTCACGGCTCCCTGAAGCTCCACCAACAGATCGCGCCAGGCCCGGCCGCGGTGGCCGAGGCGATCCTTCTCGGCCTCGGGTAGCTCGCCGAAGGTCCGTGCTTCGCCGGCCGGGCGAAAGACCGGATCCCAGCCGAAGCCCCGCTCGCCCCGGGGCGGCAGGACGAGCGGCAGGTCGTCCTGGCGAATGTACCCCGCCTGCTGCAGCTCGCGGAAGTTGACCCTGGACTCTGGCACGTCACT
>JBDSRU010000204.1:0-7043 GCA_039929145.1 Thermoanaerobaculia bacterium | reverse complement strand
CACGACTTCGAGCGCTACGTCGGAGGGAAGTTCCTGCCGGTGAAAAGCGGTCAGATCGACAGCGGCGATGTCGTGACCTCGCTGCGGAAGTAGCGCCCCTGGAGCTCGACCGACTTCGCAAGACGGAAGGCAGGATCATGATGAAGGAAGTTTCCCCCATCAGCGTCGAGCTCCGGTGATGCGCGCTCCTCGTGCTGAGTCAGAGGGGGACGATGCGGCCGAGTCGGCCGATGCTGCAGAGACTCCCGAGGAGGCCGCGGAGCTTTGCGCCGAAGCCGTCGTCGAGCTGCCGTTCGAGGACGTGCTCGACCTGCACGGTTTTCCGCCGCGCGACGTGCGCGAAATCGTCCTGGGCTATCTCGAAGACGCGGACGCCGCGGGTTTCGCTGCCGTGCGGATCGTCCACGGGCGAGGGATGGGCGTGCAGCGGGAGGCCGTGCGGGCGCTTCTCGCGCGCGACGAGCGAGTGATCGAATTCTCCGACGCGCCGGAAAGCCAGGGCGGCCGCGGAGCTACCCTGGTCCGGCTCCGTCGTGGTGGCGACGCCCCCTGAATCGCTGTCGCTTCTTGTCTTCCTGACTTCGCCCTCACCGCCGCCTGCAGCGGCTTGACGATTCGACGCCGCGTCTCGAGGGCAGCGGCACCGGGGAGAGAGAGGACCTACTGCGGCGGACGCGTGGCGAGTGGATGCTCAAGCTTCCCGCTGGACGAAAACGCCGTCGCCGATCACGACCCGGCCCGGAGTGACGGTCGTGCCGTAGACGCCGAAGCAGCCCTCTCGATCGCGCGCCACGGCGCGCAGGATCGCGGGCTGGCATTCGGCCGTCATCGGATCGAGCGTGATGACCATGCAGCGGCCGTCTCGTTTGTCGATCCGCAGCCGCATGTCGCCGATGCCCCCCGTGCCGCCGAAGCCGCCGATGCGCAGGGTCGAGCCGACCCACGAATCCTCGGCGAACGGCGCGTCGCCTTCCGCCTCGATCAGGAAGTTGGGGCGGAAGCGCAGAGGATCGAGCGCGACGCCCGTATTCTCGGCGAGCCAGGCGATCGACTGCGTCGTGACCAGCGACAGGGGAAAGGTGTCGAAGATGCCGCGACCCTGGCGGATAACGCGCGCTGCCTGGCTCCCTGGAGGCGCAAGCTCCTTCGCAAGCGCCGGATCGGTGACATCGAGGAAAGCGCCGGAGGGTGTCGCGACCTGCGTCGCTGAGGTGTCAGGCAGGAGCGGATCGACGAACCACGGCCGGTAGCGGTTCATGTCCTGACGGTCGCGGAGCGTGAGCCAGGGAAAGCCGCTGTCGACGACGCTCTCCCGAACGAAGGCCCAGCGGCGGTCGCCGGCGAGGCCGTGCCAGGAGACGTCGACCTCGGAGAGCGGCTCGGCCGCCATCGATTTGACGGGGTAGCGCCAGAGACCGACGACGCGGCCGACTCGCACTTCCTGGAGCACTTCGTGGCGTACTTCTTGAGTTGTGGAGCTCATGGGACACCTCGGGAGAGGCGCCCTTACCGTCCGGACCCGCGTCGAGCGTGACGGACCAAGGTCCGCTGCAGCGCCCCTCGACGAAGGGTGTGGCCGCCGGCGGCGGCAACACGGAGACGACATAGAAACGAGATCAAAGAAGTCCGTGCGCCGTCAAGTTGGGGCCGCCTCGCGGGCGCGAGAAAATCGGGAGGTCATCCACCCGGAGCTCGCGCCCGCTCTGCTGGCGAACGCCGAGATCAGTCTGCGGCGACGATCTTGCGCGCACTGGCACCGAAGTCGGCGCCACGCATCTGCAAGAGGCAGCCGACGGCGGGTGGGGAGGCGGGAGTGCGCAGGAAGGCGGCGGTGATTTCGCGGCCGCAGGGGTGGAAGCCGGCGCCGTGGCTCTGGCCGCGGAGCTCGACGTAGTAGGCATGCGGCATCGACTCGAGGAGTTGCCGCCCCCAGTCGGGCGGCGTGTCGGGATCGAATTCGCCGGCAAAAATCAGCGTCGGAATGTCGCTCTGCACCGGCTCATTCTCGATCGGCGGGGCAGCCGCCACGTTCCAGGCGCGGCAGAGCTCCACCGAGGCGGCGCGCTCGTCGATGCCGCCCAGCCCGAGACCGAGCGAAGTCTGGAGAGCGACTCGCTGCGGATTTTCGAACGGCAGCTCCTCGCTGCACCAGACCGAGTATCGCAGCCCCGGGCTCAGCGACGAAACTCCCGATCCGGGCTCCAGCATGCGGCCGAGCTCGCTCAGTCGGCCGGCGGCGATTTCGCCGATGAGCCGCGGCAGGAGTGGGATCGCTTCGCTGTCGTGCAGCGTGTCGTAGAGGGCGCTCACGATGTCGGCGCCGCGCACTTCCCTGGTGCCGTGCTCGAGTGGCACCTGCAGGGGAGCGCGATCGGCCGCAGCGACAAGGTCGAGGAAGGTCCGGCGAAGGTCAGGGTAAGCGGCGCCGCACTCGCGATCGATCGCGCAGCCGGAGAAGACGAGATCCAGCGCGCGCCAGAGGTTGGCGGTTGCCACCTCGTCGAAGTGGACCTCCGGAGGCAGGACTGAATTCAGCACCAGGCTGCGCACGCCGACTGGGTGGCGTCGGGCCACCGTGAGCATCAGCCGGGTGCTGTAGGAGAGTCCGTAGAGATTCCAGCTCTTGAATCCGAGCGCGAGCCGCAGATCTTCGATGTCGTCCGCCGCGGCCTGCGAAGTGTAGGCGTCGAGGTCGACTCCGGATTCGACGAGCGTCTTGCGGCAGGCGGCTGCGGAAGCGACCCGCGCTGTCTCCGCTAGCGCTCCGCGCAGCCTGCCGGAGGCGAGCTCGCCCTGGAGCCTCGTGACCTCCGGGCAAAGGAGCGCCGGCTCCGCGTAACGCGCGCCGCGCTGCTCGAGGAGGATGTAGTCGCGCTGGTCGAGAAACGGATTTCCCTTGCCGCTGCGCCGGTTCGCGACCGTGCTGTTGCCCGGACCTCCGGACATGAAGAGCAGCGGATCTGGCGCGGGCGACGCCGACGGACTGCGAAAGATCATCACCGGTAACCGCAGGGTGCGCGACCCCGGACGCGCGCGATTCTCCGGCACGAAGAGCGCGCCGCAATCGATGCGCTCGCCAGGTTCGACCTCGATCGGGCAGGGGGCGCTTTCGAAGCGCGGTGCCCCGGCGACACCGGCGCTGACGCCAGCGCCAGCGGCGGGAGGTTGTGCGTTCGCTGTGGAGAGGGCGGAGAGAGCGACGAGAGCTGTGGTCGCCAGCCCGAGAACGGAGTGCGAAAAAGGTGCGCGCATGAAGGGAGACTACGGCAGAGGCGCGAGGAGGTTATCGGCCCCGCGCTCGCCGGCCCGTCGGGGCCGCTCGAGGAGTAACTTCCCCGCGTGCCCGGCGTAGTTCTCTTCAGATGCGCTCGGAGCCAGTTCCGCAAGCGCCAAGGGGGGGAAATACATGCGTACACCTGCGATCGTATTTGCCACGTTCGTCGTCGCCGCTTCGTTCACGAGTCCGGTTTGCAGCGCCGAGTCCAAGGCGGAGGCTCCTCTGGAGTTTCTGCTCTCGGCGGCCGCGGCCGACTTTCAGGCCCACCACCCGCCGGAGCCCGCGCAATTTCGCAAAGTGCGGCTCGGGCATGTCGTGAACTCGAAGGGAGAAACGCAGTACGTGCTGTGCGGCCAGTTTCTGCCGGCAGAGGCGAGCGGGAAGGCGAAGTGGATGCACTTCGCGACGATCAAGACGTCGGCCTACGAGCAATGGATTGCGCCTGAAGCCGTGCCTGTCTGCAAGCTGTCCTCGATCGAGTGGGACGCGAGGACCGACCTATCGGAGTCGCTGCAGAGTCGCCTCGACGCGCTGCGGGGAGGTTCGGGCGAGAAGAAGTAGATCCAGCGCAGGCAGGGCGAGCGTCGGAGTAGACTTGTCGCATGGTTGCGCGAGCATTGCCGCCGCTTCCCGGAGTCGATCCGGCGACGGCACCGAGCCCCGACGATCCGGCGTACGCCGACTGGATGGAGCGCGTCGCGATCTCCCCCGAGGGCGTCGACCGGATGCAGATCTGGGAGATGCTGCACGCGACGCCCGCCGAGCGGCTCGCGGTCCTCGAGTCCCTGTCGCGCGAGATGGAGATCCTGCGTCGTGCCCGAGCTACCTCTCGCGGCGAGTGAGCTTCTCCCCGTCTTCGATCGCCGCGGTGTGCGCTTCATCGTCGTCGGAGCGGTCGCAGCCGTGGCGGCGGGCGCGCCGGTCCTGACCAAGGATGTCGATCTCCTCATCGATGTCAGCGAAGAGAATCTTGTGCGTGTTCTCGCCGCCTGCGCCGAGCTCGAAGCCACCTACAAGGATCCGGCTGGACGGCGGGTGATTCCGGACCTCGTCAAGCTCAGGAGTTTTCGTATCCACCTCCTGCAGACACGCTTCGGCGAAGTCGACCTGATGCGCGAGATCGGTGACGGGTGGACCTATTCCTCGGTTCTCCCGCGCAGTCAGGAGCTCGATCTGGGCTCGGCCCGCGCGCGGGTGCTCGATCTCGACGCCGTCATCGAGTCGAAGCGCTTCGCCAATCGCGACAAGGACCGCGCGGTGCTGCCGGTCCTTCTTGAAACTCTTCGTCTGCAGAAGTTGAAGGGATGAGTCCCATTCGCGCTGGGTCGTCCCTCCGATAGTCTCCGCTACACTCATGCGCAGCAGCCTCGAAGCGCCTTCGATCGTCCGCCTGCTCGAGCGCGAGCCCGCGCTTTTGCCGGGGGTCGAGAGTGTCCTCGAACGGGGTGCGGCGCTGCGCGCGGCATCGCGACGGGCGTACGCGGATGCAGTGCTATCGGGGCCGCCCGTCGACGAGGCGGCGCAGGCGACCCGCGCCGAGCTCGTCGCGGCGGTTTCGGCGCTGGAGCGGGCCACCGGGAGCGGCACTCTCCCCGCGCAGGTCGATGCGGCGCTGGAGCGTCTGATCCGGGCGGTGGCGGCGGCACGCGTCGCCCGGCACGGCTTCTCGCCGCGGCGCGTCTTTCGTTCGACCGACGCGCGGAACGCCCTTTCCCAGGCGCAATGGCTCTTCGCGCGCGCCTGGGCGGCACTTGAAAAGGAGTCGTCCGGCCGGTCGCTGCGCGCTCTTCCCTGGCGTCTCGAGTTGTGCTCGCACATCGATCCGGAGGCGCCCTTCGACGAGCTCGAGATCTCGGGTCATGAGCTCCCCGGAACACCGGCGGCGAGGCGCCCCTGGGGCGAGCGCTGCCTGCTCTCGGGCGAAGCGTTTCTGGTGGACCGCGCTCGCGAGCCGGTGGTCCGTTTCCGGTCGCTCGAGGCGGCCCATCACGTTCTCTCGCCCGCGTGCCACGACCTGGTCGTACGGCTGCATGCGGCCCTCGCCCGGATTCCGCAGGCCGCACCTCGCCCTGCGGCGCTCGAGGCTCTTCGGCGCTCGTTCGGGTTTCTGTTCGAGGAATATCTGGCCGAGCCGTGCCACCCGACCTTCGCGCGGCTCGGGCTGCTCGACTTCCCGTCGCTCGCCGTCGGCCTCAACAACTTGCTCGTCGCCTGGTCTCACCGGCCGCTGTTCGGGCAGCTCGAGTGCGCGGGCGAATCCTGGAACGAGAGGGGTTATGCATGGCGGACCTACGCCGACGTGCGTCGTGACGTCTTCGCCCTGGCACGCGCCTGGGAACGCAGCGGTGTTCCTGCGCAATCACGGATCGGGATTCTCGTCGACGAGAATGCCCCGGAGTTCTATCTCGCCGAGCTTGCCGCAGTCCTTTCGTGCCGCGCCTCGGTGGGACTGCCAGCCGGTCTCTCCGCCGAGGCGCTCGCCGGGATTGTCCGCCGCGCCGGGCTCGGGTTCATCGTCGCGGACCGCCGCGGAATCGAGCTCCTGCGGGCACCGGCGTTCGCATCGGCGCGCGGAGCTCTGGCCGGTATCGCCGGATTCGGTGATGGCCCTGCGGAGTTGCGGCACGACGAAGTTGCCCTGGCTCATTTGCTTGACGTCGAAGAGAGAGACGAGAGCCTGGTGTCCTGGCGGGCCGCCTCGGGACTTTCGCTCTCGTCCGGAATCCTGCGCGACGATGCGCCGGGCCATGCGCGGGCTCGCGAGCTCGGAATCGTCGAAGACGAGGCCGACGATCTGTTCACCATCCTGTTCACTTCGGGCAGCACAGGCGAGCCGAAGGGGACGCTCGCGACACGCCGCCGGTGGGCGGAGGAGATGTGCGTCGAAGTCGACCTCTGGCCCTACGTCGGAGCCTCGTTCCAGCCGTCGGCGATCGCCGGCGACCGCGGTTCCGTCTGGCGGGCGCTGACGAATGGCGGGCGGGTCGGCTTCGCGCGCCGCGGCGCGGAGCTGTTTCACGATCTGCGGCTGCTGCGCCCGACCTTGTTCGACGTCCCGCCGGTGATCTGGAACACGCTCTACGGCGAGTACCGGCGCGCCATCGCTCGCCCCGATCTTGACGCCGCGGAGGTCGCGGCAATCCGGAGCCGCTTTCGCGACGCGCTCGGTGGCCGGATCGCCTTCATGGCGACCGGCGGGGCGCCGAGCGACGCGGGAGTGCGCAACACCATGGAGACGCTCTTCGGTGTGGCGATGTCGGAGGGTTACGGCACCACCGAGACGGGCTTTATCGCCCGCAACGGTGTCCTGCTGCCGGGCATCGAGTACCGCCTCATCGACCGGCCCGAGCTGGGCTTCAGCGCGGCGGACCAGCCGCTTCCGCGCGGCGAGCTCGCAGTGCGCACGGCACGTTCCACGGCCAGGTATCTCGATGCAATCGTGGACGCGGACGCCGATTTCACCGCCGACGGATTCTTCCGTACCGGCGATCTGGTCGAGCTCGGCCCGGGGCGCCGGGTGCGCGTCGTCGGACGGTCGAAGCTGACCTTCAAGCTCGCCGGTGCGGAGCTCGTCTCGCCCGAGGAACTCGAGCGCGTCTACTCGCGGAGCGAAGCGATCGAGCAGATCTGGATTACCGCTGCGCCTGGCGCGGCGCGGGTCGTGGCGGTCGTCGTGCCGCGCCGGGACGAGGTCGATGAGAGCGGGCTTTTGGGTGACCTGCTGCGGGTCGCCGGGCAGGCCGGGCTCCGCCCCCACGAGCGGGTG
>JBDSRU010000203.1:0-10729 GCA_039929145.1 Thermoanaerobaculia bacterium | reverse complement strand
AGGTCGGGGAAGGCCACCCGCAGAGAACCCGAACGGCGCAACTGCTCGACCGCCTCGCGCAAAGCACCGACCTGGGCGGGATCGAAGTGGGCATTGGCCAGCGCGAGGATCGCGAGTCCACGCTCCGCGACCGCCATCCCGAGGTCGACGACCAGCGCGGTCAGCGTTTCGGGCCGGATCGAGAGCGTCCCCGGATGACCGTTGGCAAACGGCGCAGGTGCGTAGGAGAGCGCGGGCAGGACGAGCGCAGCGATGCCCTCTCCCGCCAGTCTGTCGGCGCAGTTCGTGGCCATGGCCTCGGCGATCCGGATGTCGGTGCCGACCGGCAGGTGCGGACCGTGCGCCTCGACCGCGCCGAGCGGCAGAATCGCCACCACCGGGCCCCGCGCCAGCGTGCCTTCGAGGTGCGTGAAGCTCCGATCCTGCCATTTCATGAGTGGGTCAATGCTACCAGCCGCGGCGCTCCAGAGGCGCCGCAGGATGTCGGCAGGCGGCCGTCGCAAGCGCCTGCTTCAGGGGATCGCGTGGCGCTTGCGCTTCTCCCAGAGCCCCTTGCGGCTGATGCCGAGCATCGCCGCCGCCTTGCCCTGGTGGCCACGGCTCGCGCTGAGCGCCGCCAGAATCGCCGTCCGCTCCGCTTCGGCAAGGGACGACGGCGCCGCGGCAGCAGGCTCGGGCGGCGGTGGATCGAGCACACGGCCGTCAGCAAGGAGCATCGCGCGCTCGAGGACATTGCGCAGCTGGCGGAGATTGCCGGGCCAGGAGTAGTGCTTCATCCAGCTCGCAGCGCGCGCCGAGAGCTCGAGCCCCGGGCGGGCGAAGCGCTCGCCGAGGTCGGCGAGCATCGTTGCGATCAGTCCGGAGAGCTCGGGGCCGCGGGCGCGTAGCGGCGGAAGCAGGACGTTCAGCACTTCGAGGCGAAAGAAGAGGTCGGAGCGGAAGAGCCCCTGCCCGACCCTCGCCGTGAGATCGTGCGCGCCGATCGCCACGAAGCGGACGTCGGCGAGCGCCTCGTCGCCACCGAGCGGTGCGTAGCGATGCTCGGCCAGAAGCCGCAGGAGCTTGGGCTGACTGGCAAGCGGAAGCTCCTCGACATGATCGAGGACGAGCGTACCGCCCTGGGCGCGGGCCACCCGGCCAGGACGGCTCTGCTCCGCGCCGGTGAAAGCTCCCGCGCCGTAACCGAAGAGCTCACTCTCGAAGAGCGCTGCCGGCACCGCCGCCGGATCGAGCTCGACGAGCGGCGCGGCGGCACGCGGACCGGCGGCGTGCAGGAGGCGCGCGAAGACAGACCGGCCGGTTCCGGCTTCGCCGAGGATGAGTACGGGTGCGTCGGAGGCTGCGATTTGCGCCAGGGGCGAGAGGCCCCCGGAAGAGTCAGGCAGGCTGGCGAAGAAAGACTCCATCGCCGGCTGCCCCGGGCTCAGGAGGGATCGGCCGGCGTTTCCGCTGTTTCCGGGGCTTCCGAGGCTTCCGGAGACTGCGCTTCTTCCGGTTCGCCTTGAGCCTCCGGACCACGGCGGGAATCCTCGGGCTCAAAGTCCGGAGTCACGTCCGGAGCGTCCCGCCAGAGGCGCTCGAGCCCGTAATAGTCGCGGCGCTCTTCGAGCAGCGAGTGGACGAGAAAGTCACCGTAGTCGAGCAGCACCCACTGCGCCGAGCCGTACCCTTCGACGTGCAGGGCGCGCACGCCCAGCTCGAGCAGCTGCTCCTCGACGGCGTTGGCGATTGCCTGGACCTGGCGCTCGTTGCTGGCACTGGCAATGACGAAGTAGTCAGCGAACGAAGTAACAGGTTCGAGGTGGCGGACGCGAACATTCTCCGCCTTGGTGTCGTGCGCCGCACCCACGGCAGCGCGAACGCGCGCCCGGATGTCTTCCGCTGAAACGAGGGCGGCGGGAGCGGTCAGGGAATGGCGGGCGGGAATGGTCATCGATAGAGGCGGTACTTGGACAAGTATCGTACCACTCGCGGCTGGAGCCAGCCCGGGGGAATTTCCTCCCCGGCGGCGAGCCGGCGGCGCACTTCGGTCGACGAAACCGCACGCGGCGCGTTCTCGACGAAATGAACCTGGCCGGCGGCGGTCGCTGCCTTGATCTCGGGAGCGAGAGGCGAACGGGTTTCGCCGATCCGGAAGCCCGGCCGGGTGAGCACGACGAGGCGCGCGAGGGTGAGGATCTCGCGCCAGCGCATCCAGCTCTCGAAGTCGAGCCACGAGTCCGCGCCCATGAGCAGGAAGAGTTCAGCTTCCGGTGCCGTGGCGTGGAAGTGCTCCAGAGTTTCGACGGTGTAGGCCGGCCGGTCGAGCGTCAGCTCGTGGGTGGAGACTTCCAGGTCGGCCTGGTCGAGAAGCGCGAGCTCCACCATGGCGTAGCGCGCCAGGGCCGGTGCGAAGCTCCGCCGCGGCTTGTGCGGGGGGGCGGCCGTCGGGAGAAAGAGAACGCGATCGAGTGCCAGGCGGCGCCGTGCTTCGAGGACCGGCCCGACATGCCCCTCGTGGATCGGATCGAAGCTGCCGCCGAACAGACCGATCTTCAAGGCTCGATCTCGAGCCGCGGCCCTTCCGGGCGCGCCTCTGGCGCCGACGCTTCCAGGCGCGCCACCTCGAGTCGACGCGCCAGCAGCGCGACGAGGGGCTTCAGGCCCTGACCGGTCGCCGCGCTGATCAACAGCAGCGGGATCTGGCGCGCGGCCGCGGCGGCTTCGAGCTCTTCGCGGCGCTCCTCGCGCATCGCGTCGAGCTTGCTGCCGACCAGGATCCGTTCGCGGGTCAGGAGATCGGCGCTGAACTCTCCGAGCTCGGTCTCGATCGTCGTCAGATCCTCGAGCGCCGAACCCTCCGCGGAGAGGTCGACCAGGTGAAGAAGGATCCGGCAACGCTCGACATGCTTCAGGAACTGGACACCCAGCCCGGCTCCCTGCGCTGCGCCGGCGATCAGCCCCGGCAGATCGGCGATCACGAACGGCCGCGTGAGCGGCCCCTCCGCGACCACGCCGAGGTTGGGGATCAGAGTCGTGAACGGATAGTCGGCGATCTTCGGCCGCGCCGCCGAGACCACGCTGATCAGCGTCGACTTGCCGGCGTTGGGCAGGCCCACCAGCCCGACGTCGGCGAGGAGCTTCAACTCCAGGCGGAGGCGCTTCTCTTCCCCTTCGGTTCCGGGATCGGCCCGGCGCGGAGCGCGGTTCGTCGGCGTGGCGAAATTCTGGTTGCCCTTGCCGCCCTTGCCACGGCGAGCGACTTCGAGCTGCTGGCCGTCGAGGAGAAGCTCGCCCAGAACCTCGCCGGTGTCGTCGTCCATCACCACGGTGCCCATCGGCACCTGGATGACGAGATCTTCGCCGGACTTGCCCGTGCGATTGCTGCCCAGGCCGTGCTGGCCACGTTCGGCGGCGTAGATCGACTGGAAGCGCAGGTGATAGAGAGTGTTCAGGCCTTCGTTGGCGACCAGGAAGACCGAGCCGCCGTTGCCGCCGTCGCCGCCCGAGGGACCGCCGTGGGGGATGTACTTCTCGCGCCGGAACGCGACACACCCGTTCCCACCGCGGCCAGCGCGCACCGGGATGACCGATTCGTCGAGAAAAACCACGGGAGGGAAGGGGTGCCGGCGCCGCCGGCGCTATTGTGCCGGCGGGACGATCGGCGGTATCTATTCGGCGGGAAGGATGTGCACGAACATGCCACGCTGACCGCGGTTCTGGAACTGGACTGTTCCATCGCTCGTCGCGAACAGGGTGTCATCCTTGCCCAACCCTACATTGTTGCCCGGGTTGTATCGGGTACCGCGCTGACGAACCAGGATCGACCCGCTCGTCACCTTCTCGCCGCCGTACTTCTTCACGCCGAGCCGCTGGGCGTTCGAATCGCGGCCGTTCCGCGTGGATCCTTGACCTTTCTTATGTGCCATGACGGAAGCTCCTGAAGGGGTTGGGGCTCAGATGACGATGTTCTGGACGCGGACCTTGAGATAGTCCTGGCGATGTCCGGCCTGGCGCTTGTAGCCCTTGCGCCGGGTCTTCTTGAAGATCCGCACTCTCGGGCCGCGAGTATCGTGCAGAAGCTCCGCCTCGACCCGCGCACCGGGAATCACCGGATTCCCGACCCTGGTGCCACCTTCGCCGTAGACCAGCAACACACGATCGAAAACGATCGTCTCGTGCTCCTTGCCTTCGATCGGGAGCAGCTCGACGTCGAGCACATCCCCCGCCTGTACGCGGTACTGCTTTCCACCGGTTTCGATCACAGCAAACATGACGACACACCTCTTTCGCCGCACTGATTGCGGGCCGCAAAGCTTACCTGCCCGGGCCAGGCGCCGTCAACCGGAGCCCCCGACCCGCCTCAGGCGCCCGGCAACCCCCCTCGCGAAGGCCAAAACCCCGCCGCAACCGGCTGCTAGTCCGACCTTCTCACCGGGTTCGTGGCGAGGCGTCGCAGATGCCTGTGGCTGCAAGGCGTCGCGACCGAGGCCCGCGCAGACGTACTTTCAGTGCGTCGAGCAGGCGGGTACCCGTCCAGTGGACGGGTCGTGAGCGCAACGCAGCAGACATGGGCATTTGCGGCGCCGCAGTAGAAGTCGGTGAGAAGGTCGGGCTAGGCTCCCCGGAGTGCTCCCCCGCCTTTTCGAGCTCGCAACCTCCACCGCGCTGGTCGCGCGCGGACTGCGGGCCGAAAGCTCCGGAACCGCCGAAGGTTGGACGGTCAAGGGCTGGCGGGGCGGCAATCCAGCCGGCGAACCGTGGGTGCTTCTGCACGGTCTCGGTGCGACCGCCGCGACCTATCTCCCTCTCCTGCCTGAACTTCTGCCCGACTGCGACATTCTGCTGCCGGAGCTGTCGACGCTCGGCGGAACCCACGGGCCGGGCCCGGCAATCAACATCCCCCAGGCGACGCGCGCCCTCGCCGAGCTCATCGAGCGTCGCTTCGGCGGCAGACCCGTGACGCTCGCCGGCATCAGCCTGGGGGGCTGGATCGCGGTGCGGCTGGCGCTCGCGCGACCCGACCTCGTCCAGCGCCTTCTGCTCGTCGTCCCCGGCGGCTACCGGGAACAGGACTGGGGGCGGATCGGCGAAATGGTGCGGGTCGAGAGCTACCGCGACAGCGCCGCGATCTGGGGGGCGCTCTTTGCCCGGCCGCCGCTCCTGCTGCGGCTCGGCCGGCCGCTCCTCTACCTGGCCTACCGTTCGTCGGCCGTGAAAGCAGCCCTTGCTACGCTGCGCGAAGAGGACGCCTTTGGGGATGCCGAGCTCGCGACTCTGAAGATGCCGGCAGGCCTCATCTGGGGCGACCAGGACCAGCTCTTCCTGCGTAGCGCCGGCGAGCAGATGGCGCGGGCGATCCCTGGCGCCCGCTTCGAGTCGATCGAGCGCGCCGGACACGGAGTGCAGTGGGAGCAGCCGCGGAAGTTCCTCGCCGCCGTCCGCAGCTTCCGCCGCGACCTCCCCTTGTCCTGACGGCGCGAAGAGGGGCAAGATCGGCGCTCGGAGCCCCCAGGCGGGACTCCCGGAGGGTTCGCTCATGTCAGCACCTGACTTCCTCATCTGCCTCAACTGCGAATCGCCCTGCTACACCTTCGAGTGGGGCGACCAAGGCTGTGAAGAGGGGCTCTGTCAGGTCTGCGGCAACGACGAGCCCGACCAGTTCGCGACCGAAGACGACTTCGACGCCATCGTCATCGACCACGGCGAGAAGCACTAGCGGCAGCGAGAAGCCCTCTCGTTCAGCCCCCTTCGTCGCCGAAGCCGACGCCGACGGCGCGGGCGGTGGCGACGAGCTCGCCCCGGGGATCGACGAATCTCTGCGCCGCGGTCGCTTCGTCGAGCGCGACCTCAGTGACCTTCCCGTCGCGCAGGCAGACCATGGTGCGGAAGCGGCCAGCAGCCGCGGCCTCCGCCGCGCGGCGTCCGAGCCGAGTCGCCAGAATCCGGTCGAACGGCACGGGCGAGCCACCGCGCTGCAGATGGCCGAGGACGGTGACCCGGATCTCGTGCTCGATGTGCGGCGCAAGCTCGCGCGCCAGTCGCTCGCCGGCGCCGGCCAGGCGGGGATGGACGTCGCCTGAATCGCCCTCGCGCAGCGAAGGCTGCCCGCCGACCGGCGCCGCACCTTCAGCGACGACGATCAGCGAGTACGTCTGACCTCGCGCCGCCCGCTCCTCCACCTTGGCCTCCACTGCAGCGACGCGATAGGGGATCTCGGGAATGAGGATGACGTCGGCGGCGCCGGCCAGCCCGGCGTGGAGGGCGATCCAGCCGGCATCGCGCCCCATCACCTCGAGGATCATCACCCGGTGATGGCTCTCGGCGGTGTCGCGCAAACGGTCGAGGGCTTCGGTCGCCACTTCGATCGCCGTCCAGAATCCGAAGGTGTAGTCGGTCGCCGCGAGATCGTTGTCGATCGTCTTGGGGACACCGACGATCGCCATCCCGAGATCGCAGAGCTGGCGGGCGATGCGCAGGCTGCCGTCGCCGCCGATGACGACGAGCGCGTCGAGCTCCGCCTCGCGGGCGTTTTGCACGACCTCGGCAGAACGATCGATCCTGCCGCCGCCGAAGGCCCCCGGCTCGGGCAGCATCGCGAACGGATTGCAGCGATTGGTCGTGCCGAGAACGGTGCCGCCTTTGCCGACCAGATCTCGCACGCCGGCGCTGGTGAACTTGCGATAGCGGCGCTCGAGGAGCCCCTCGAAACCGTCGAGCACGCCCAGAGTTTCGATCCCCCCCAGCCGTTCGGCGGTGCGAACCAGAGCGCGGATGACGGCGTTCAGGCCCGGGGCGTCGCCGCCGCCGGTCAGCACGCCGATCCTGCGGATCCGTTTCATGTCCGCGATTCTAGCGGCCGGCGAAGGCCGCGACGTTGGGTTGCGCCACGGCGAGCGGCAGGGCAACCCTGAACAGCGAGCCCTTGCCGAGCTCGCTTTCGAACGTGAGCTCTCCGCCGTGGGCGCGCACGACGCGGTCGGCGATCGCGAGACCGAGGCCCGAGCCGCCCTTGCGGGTGGAGAAGAAGAGCTCGAAGATGCGCTCGCGGATCTCTTCGGGAATGCCGGTGCCGTTGTCCTCGACTTCGAGCAGGACGCGCGGCCCCTCGCGCCGCGCCCGCAGCGCGACCCGGGGCGGCCGGCCGGTGCCCTCGCTCGCCGCGAGCGCGTTCTGCAGCAGGTTGATGAGCAGCTGCTGGAGTTGTTCGTCGTCGACCCGCACGGCCGCGCCGGGCGACTCGTCGGTGACCTCGAAGATCGCGCCGCGCAGCGCGAATTCGCGCGCCACCACATCGCGTGCGCGCTCCAGCAGCTCGGCCGCCGGTACGGTCTTCAGACGCAGCGGACGAGGGCGCGCGTAGCTCAGGAAGTCGCTCACCAGACGCTCCAGACGGGAGATCTCCGAGCGCGTGATCGACAGGAGCTTCTTCTGACCCGAAATTCCCTGCGGGGTCGCGAGGTCCTCCTCCAGCATCTGCATGTTGAGGGAGAGCGAGTTGAGCGGATTGCGAATCTCGTGCGCGAGTCCGGCGGCGAGCGTCCCCAGATAGGCGAGCCGCTCCGCCTCGGCGGCCTGCGCCTCGAGCCGTTGACCGCGACGGACCAGAGCGGAGATGAGCACGAAGGCCATGACGACGATCGCCACCGTGAGACCCCCGATCCAGGTCGTCTGGCGGATCAGCTCGTGCCGGAGCTCGCCGATCCGGCGATCCATCTCGAGCGGGCTGATGCCGATGCGCAGCGAGCCGAACTCGCCGATCGGGACGGTGACGTCGAGCGAGTTGACCGCGTCAGTGGGCAGGCGCACCGCGCGGGCGTCCTGACGCTCGAGCGTGCGGTTCTCCACCCGCGGCGTCCCGGGCGGCAGCTCGCGCTCCGGCCTGGGCGCCCCGGGGGGAGCGGCAATTTCGGTCTCGCGGCGCTCCTTCATCACCAGGACACCGTCGCGGTCGGTGATCTCGACCGTCTGCACGATCTGGCGCTGACGTAGCACCGAATCGATGTAGGTCTGGGTTTCGCGTTCGAGCGCTACCGCGGTGAACAGATCGCCGCCGGTGCTCTCGGCGCTGCCGGCGATCCGAACGGCCAGATCCTGCGCCTCACGGCGGGTCTCGAGCAGAACCCGGTCGAGCTCGCGCCGCGACAGAGTCTGGAAGATCAGCCACGAAAAGAGCGCGAAGTCGCTGACGATGAACAGCCCGAGGAGGGCGAAGATGATCCAGTTGCGACGGGATGGGGGCCTGCCGGGCCTCGGAAACACCCTGAAATCATAGACCAGCCCGCCCCGCGCCTTTTCTTTTCGAGGCGACTTCTCTACGATCGTCCGACCATGTTTCGAAGCGGCGAATCGCAGGGCTCGCTCTGCGCGCCAGCGCGGACGGCGGGCGCGGCACTCATCGCCCTGGCGCTCGCCTGCGCGCGCGAACGCCCGACACCTCCCAACGCGAGCCCGGCCACCTCGCGGAGCGCCATCGCCGTGGGCGCGACGATCGCCGATCTCTCCGGCGTCAACGAGTTGCTGGCGAGCGACATACAGTTCACCACCGACCTCCTCGATCAGATCTTCCTGCAGCTGCTTTCCGAGCAGGCCGACTTCACCGACCACCCGCCGACTTTCGCCCCCGAGCTGGCGCGGAGCTACTCCTTTTCGGACGATCATCGCGCGCTGACCTTCCATCTGCGCGAGGACGCCCTGTGGAGCGACGGCGTGCCGATCACGGCGGAGGATGTGCGTTGGACCTGGCAGGCCCAGGTGGCACCGGAGGTCGCCTGGAGCTACGCCGATCTCAAGGACGCCATCACCGACGTCGAGGTCGTCGATGCGCACACCGTGCGCTACCACTTTCGCGAGGCCTACACGACGCAGCTTCTCGACGCCATCGAGGGCAAGATTCTTCCGAAGCACGTCTGGAGCCGGATTCCGTTCGCCGAATGGCGGCAGAAGGCCGACTGGTTCCGCGACAACCTGGTCACCAGCGGACCTTTCCGGCTCGCTGCCTGGAAGCCCGGCGAAGAGCTCGTGCTGGCGCGCAACGAGCTCTACTTCGACAAGCGCGTGCCGAAGCTCGACAAGGTGGTCTTCCGGATCGCCCCCGATGCTGCGACCCACGTCGAGCAACTCCTCGCCGGCGCGCTCGACTTCGCCTGCGGCGTGACGCCCGCCGACGCCGCGCGACTCGCGGGCCGCAGCGACCTGCGCATCGTGGCGTTCGACAACCGGCAGTACGACTACGTCTGCTGGA
This sequence comes from Thermoanaerobaculia bacterium, assembly GCA_039929145.1. Taxonomy (GTDB): domain Bacteria; phylum Acidobacteriota; class Thermoanaerobaculia; order Multivoradales; family JAGPDF01; genus JAGPDF01. The sequence goes on along the minus strand of JBDSRU010000203.1, from coordinate 1,506 downwards.
ACACGCTGCGCAAGCCGTTCGACGACCCGGAGATCCGCCGCGCCCTCACTCTGGCGATCGACCGCCAGGCGCTCGTCGACACGCTGTTCAAAGGCTATGCGCGCGTGGCTTCGTCGCCGATTCCGTCGAACTTCTGGGCGCACGACCCGGCGCTCGTGCCTCTCCCCTACGACCCCGCCGAGGCCCGCCGGATTCTCGCCGCGCAGGGCTTCCGAGACCTGGACGGCGACGGCATCGTCGAGCGCCAGGGACGGCCCTTCGCTTTCGAGCTGACGACCAATTCCTCGAACCGGATCCGCACCGCCGCGCTGGTCCTGATCCAGGAGCAGCTGCGCAAGGTCGGAATCGCCGCGACACCGCGCACGATCGAGATCCACGCCCTGACCGAGGCCAACCAGGCGCACGACTTCGACGCCACGGTCTCGGGCTGGGCGATCGACACCACCCTCGACCTCAAGCCCTACTTCCACTCGAGCGAGAGCTCAGGCGGCTACAACTTCGGGAGCTACCGCAGCGACGAGCTGGACCGTCTGCTCGACGCGGCGCGGCGCGCCGCGAATCCGCAGGAGGCGCTTCCGGATCTCGTGCGTGCCCAGCAGATCCTGCACGCCGAGCAGCCGTACACGTTTCTCTGGGAGCCGCAGCGCCTTTGCGCCGTGCGCACGGACCTCATCGACGTCCGCCCGAACGCGATCTCCGCCTACTTCAACCTGCCCGAGTGGCAGCGTCGCGCGAAGTCCGACGGATCGTGATCCGCGCGCTGCTCGCCCGGTTCACGGCGGCGCTGGTGGCGTGCTGGATCGTTCTCACCGCCGTCTTCTTCCTGCTGCGCCTCCTGCCGGGCGAGCCCGGCGCCATCTTCGAAGATCCGCGCGTTCCGCAGGAGCACCGCCTCCGCCTGCGCGCGGTCTACGGCCTCGACCGGCCGCTCCCGGAGCAGTATCTGCGCTGGCTCGGCGGCGTCGCGCGCGGCGAGTGGGGCTATTCGCTCAGTCAGCATCGACCGGTCGGTCAGATCCTGCGCGAGTCGGCGCCAAACACCCTGCTGCTGTCCGGCGCGGCCCTGCTTCTCGAGCTCGGCCTCGGACTCGCGCTCGGCGTCGCCGCCGCGGAGCGCGCCGGTTCGGTCGCCGACCGGACGGTGCGCGTGGTCTCGATCACGCTCTGGTCGCTGCCCACTTTCTGGTTCGGACTGATGCTCCTGGCCGGCTTCGCCGTGGCCTGGCCGATCTTTCCGCCCGGGGCGATGAGCTCGGTCGACGCCGGATCGTTCGGCTCCGTCCGGCGCCTACTCGACCTGCTCTGGCACCTGGCGTTACCCGCGGCCGCGATCGGCCTGCCGGCCGCCGCCGCCACCGCGCGTTTCGTGCGCGCCACCGTGCTCGAACGCCTGGGCGAGCCGTTTGTCCAGTCGGCGCGGGCACGCGGGCTCTCCGCCGGCCGGGTGCTCTGGACCCACGCCCTGCGCTCCGGCCTCGCACCGATCGCCCAGCTGGCCGGCCTTTC
>JBDSRU010000202.1:0-13402 GCA_039929145.1 Thermoanaerobaculia bacterium | reverse complement strand
TACGGCGCCGAGCTCGCGATCATTCGGCAAGTCGAGGGCCGGAGCCGGCTCGAGTATCCGATCGGCAAGGTCCTGGCGGAAACGACCGGCTATTTGAGCGACGTCCGGGTCTCGCCGACAGGGGATCGGCTCGCCTATATGTCGCACGCCTTCGCGACCGACAATCGCGGCCCGGTCGTGGTGATCGATCGCGCCGGAACGGTATTGGTGACCTCGCCCGAGTACTGGGGCGAAGAGGGGCTCGCCTGGTCGGCGGACGGCAGCGAGGTCCTTTTCTCGGCGCTGGATGTCGATGCTGGTCCCGACTATGCGGTCCACGGACTGGCGATGGACGGCACCGTCCGCACCGTCCTGACGGCTCCTACGGGACTGATTCTCCACGACACGACGGCGGATGGGAGGCTGCTCGTCTCGACGCACTCGGAGCACGGATCTCTGGTGGCGCGGCTCGCCGGCGCCGCCGCCGAGCGCGACATACCCTGGCTCGACCGTTCTTACCAGGCGGTGATTTCCAGGGACGGGCGGAGCCTGCTCTTCGGGGACAGCTCGGCGTTGTCGGGCAACCTCTACTCGATCCTCTATCGCGCCGCCGACGGTTCGCCGCCGGTGCGGCTCGGCGAGGGCATCGGCACCGATCTCTCCCCGGACGCCGCTTCGGTGGTGGCCATCGTCATGTCCGACCCGCCGCGGCTGACCATCTATCCGACCGGGGTGGGCGAGCCGCGCGACATCTCGGCCGCGGGCTTCGTGGCGTACGAGCAGAGCGCGCAGTTCGTGCGTGCCGGACAGGGCGTGGCGTACTGCGGCAACGATGCCGGGAAGCCCTCGCGCTGCTACGTGCGTGATCTCGCCGGCGGCGCGGCTCGCGCCGTGACGCCTGAAGGCACCCGCCAGGGCCGAGTGTCGCCGGACGGCGGAACCGTCGTGGCACGGGGGACCGACGACCGCTACCGGCAATACCTGGCGGCGGGCGGCGAGCCGGTTCTCGTGCCGGGGCTCGATGTGCGCGACGCGGTCCTCGCCTGGACGGCGGACGGTCGCTCCCTCCTGGTCTATCGGCCGGCGGAGATCCCCACCCGCGTCGACCGTCTCGAGCTCGCGACCGGTCGACGGACGCTGCTGCGGGAGATTTCGCCCGTCGACCGGGCCGGCGCCGTCGAAATCCCGTCGATCACCTTCTCGGCCGACGAGACCGCCTACGCCTACACGATCAACCGGGTCGTGGGAACCCTTTACGCGGTCGAGGGTGTGCGGTGAAAGGCGACTCCGGGTGTTCGGCAGCCGATGATCGGATCCAGGCTGGGCGTCTGCGATGTCACCGCCAAGCTGGGCGAGGGCGGGATGGGGGAGGTGTATCGGGCCACCGACTCCAGGCTCAAGCGCGAGGTGGCGATCAAGGTGCTGCCCGCGGCGTGCACTTGCGGCGATTTCAATAGCGACGGCTTCGACGAGCTGGAGGTCGGCGCCTACCGGCCGGACTCGATCACCGGCGCAATCTCGCCGAGCCCAGGGTGACAAGTTCCGCCGAGCTGCGGCGCGTCGCGGACCGGGTCTTGCGCCGGCAATCCGTTTGCTTCACGATCCGCTCTACGACAACACCCCGCCGCATGGGAGGCCACCATGCATTACGCCAGGCTCACTTCCTTCGTCATCCTGCTCGCCGCCCTGGCGCTTGCCCGCGCCGCCGCCGGTCAGCCATCGCCGCAGGATCGCGAGCGCCAGGTCAACAGCTACACAACCGGCGCGCAGTCCCTTCCGGCGGTCTCGTCCGACCCAGACGGCAACTTCGTCGTTGTCTGGCAGAGCCTCGGTTCGGGCGGCAACGACAACAGCCTCTCGAGCATCCAGGCGCAGCGCTACGACCGCATCGGCAGGAAGACGGGAGCGCAGTTTCAGGTCAACAGTTACACGAGCAACATTCAGATTCGGGCGTCCGTGGGCAGCGACGCCCTCGGCAACTTCGTCGTCGTCTGGGACAGCGTCGGCTCCAGCCTGGGCGACAGCAGCGGCCGCAGTATTCTGGGACAGCGGTTCGCGGCTAACGGCGTGCCGGTCGGCACGGAGTTCCAGGTGAACTCCTACACGACCAACAATCAGTACTACCCTGGAGTCGGCGTGACGCCCGACGGTCACTTCCTCGTCGTCTGGGAGAGCGACGGCTCGCTCAGCACCGATACGAACTCCACCAGCATCCAGGCGCGCCTCTACGATGGCATCGGCAACCCGGTGAGCGACCAGTTCCAGGTGAACGACGTCACGACCGGCTTCCAGGAACTTCCTGTCGTCGCTGCCGCAGGAAACGGCGATTTCATCGTCGCCTGGAAGCACAACGGCGCGGGCATCAATGACGGTTTGAGCGTCCAGGCGCGGCAAGTGCCCGCGACCGGCACGCCGGTGGTCCCGCAGTTCCAGGTCAACTCCTACACCAGCGGAATGCAAACCCAGCCGACGGTGGCTGCCGACGCCAACGGCAATTTCGTCGTCGCCTGGGAGAACTATCCGGACGCCGGCATCTCAGCCGTCCAGGCGGCGCTCTTCGACGCGCTCGGCGGCGCTGTCACCGGCGAGTTCCAGGTCAACACCTACACCACCGGCGATCAGACGGAGCCCGGGGTGGCCATGGCCCCGAACGGCGAGTTCGTCGTCACCTGGCAGAGCGACGGCTCGGCGAGCGGCGACACCAGCCTCGACAGCGTGCACGCGCAACGCTTCGACGCCAGCGGCAGCTCGCGCGACACCGAGTTCCAGGTCAACACCTACACCACCAACAATCAGATGCTGGCGGGAGTGGCGATCGACGGTGCGGGAAATTTCGTCATCGTCTGGGAGAGCCAGGGCTCGTTCGACGGCGACGCGTCGGACAAGAGCGTGCAGCAACGGCGCTACGACGCCCTCTTCCGCGACGGTTTCGAGACCGGTACGACCGCCCGCTGGTCGGCGACGGTCGGCTGAAGATCGACAGCCGAAGCCGCGATCCGCGGCGCGGCCATGAGATCGAATCCGGATCCCGGCGCGAAAGTCGTCCGAAGGCGGGGGAGAGATGGTAGCGCGTGCGGGATTCGAACCGCGCTGGCGCATGGCTCCTAGAAGTCGCTGCTTTGAGGCAGGGGTACGGGATCCCGCGAGCTTGTCGGCCTCTGATTTTGTTGACGCATTGTTGTATTAAGGGTACTCTGTGTACCCGGATTGCTGCAGTTTCAAAACGCCGGTTCTGTTCAGCCTATGTCTGAGATCCAGCAGCCGAAGCCCGCTTACGACTTCGAGGTCTTCCTCGCTGCCTCTCCGGTGTTCACGCTGGCAGAGCTCGCCGCAGCGCGGGGGGACCCCACCCGACGCGAGGCAGCGAGAAACCAGCTCAAGCGCCACGTGGCGAGCGGTCGCGTGAAATCGGTGGCGCGCGAGCTCTACGCGTCGGTACCGCGCGGCATGGACCCCGAGCGCTTCGTCCCCGACCCGTTCCTGGTCGCTGCGGCGGCACGCCCGGACGGCGTCTTCGCCTATCACAGCGCGTTCGAGCTTCTGGGTGCAGCCCATTCGGTCTGGCACGACTGCACGCTGCATTGTGATCGGAGAAGGACCGCGCTTCGAGTCGGCTCCACCCACATTCTCTTCCTGGCGACTCCCGAGGCCGTCCTGAGCCGCGGCGCGCAGACCCTCGCGACGCGCAGTTTCCCGCGCGCGACGCGCCAGCTTGTCGCCACGGGTCCCGAACGGACGCTCGTCGAGGGGCTCCGCCAGCCCCACCGTGTCGGCGGACTGGATGAGCTCATGGAATGCGTCCGTGGCCTGCCGCTGCTCGACTTCCGCCTCCTCGAGAGCGTCCTCGCGATCTACGGCGAGAAGATACTCTGGGCCGCCGCCGGGTGGATCACCGAGAAATACGCCGCAGCGTGGTGGACGCCGCCGGCGTTTCTCGACCAGTGCCGACGACGCCGGCCGCTCCAGCACCAGTACCTCGTTCGCGACCTTCGCGGGGGACGGCTGATGAGGGATTGGCACCTGATCGTGCCGGAGCATCTGGCCGAGGAGGGAGCGAGTCGTGCTGCCGACCGCTAGAGAGCTCCACCAGCTGTGCGCCGAGAGCGGCTTCGCGGTCGCCGCGGTGGAGAAGGTGATCCGCCTGGCCGAGCTGCTATCGGACATCGGGGAGCTCGAAGACGTCGGTCGAGCCCTGGCGCTCAAGGGCGGTACCGCGCTCAATCTCTTCCTTGGCCCGCCGAGTCGGCTGTCCGTCGATCTCGATTTCAACTTCGTCGGCGCCGAGGACCGCGAAGAGATGCTGGCGATGCGGCCGGCGATCGAGCACCGGCTGACGGCGCTCGCCCGCAGCCAGGGCTTCGGCGTGCAGCTGTCGGCGGAATCCCACGGCGGACGCAAGCTCTTCTTGTCCTACGCTCGCCTCGCCGACGGACAATCCGACCGCATCGAGGTCGACGTCAACTACCTTCACCGGGTCTGCCTGTTACCCACCGAACGGCGGAAAATGTGGCGGCCGGATGGTGACGGACCGTGGACGAATTTGATGTCCTGGTCGGAAATCGCCGCTTCAAAGCTGGTCGCGTTTCTGGATCGCGCGGCGCCCCGGGACGCCTGGGACGTGCCGCGCCTGGTGTCGCACGCGCCGCAGGCCTGGCCGCCGCCGGATCTTCGCGGTCTCTTCGTGGCTCTTGCCGGAACGCTGCCCAGACCCCTGCACGAGTACGGCAGCAAGAGTCTGGATCGAATTCGCGATACCGACGTCTCGCGGCTGCTCTGGCCGATGCTCATCGGCGGAGAGCGGCCGAGTGCGGCGTCGCTGCGCGAGGAATCGTGGTCCGTCCTGGCGCCGCTGCTCGAGCTCACCCCCGCCGAGATGGAGTTCTGTGATCGGCTGCAGAAAGGGGACTTTCATCCGGAGCTGTTGACCTTCGACGACCCTGGGATTCCCGACCGCCTTCGCCGCCATCCAGCGCTGCTCTGGAAGGCAGAGAACGCTCGCGTCCACTCGCGCCGCGGTCGCCACGAGTGAGTCGACCTCGCGGCTCACCTGTCGAGTAGTAACGGGATTCGAAGCCCGTCACAACGCGACAACGTGCTCGAAGTCATCCAGTCAGAATGAGTTGAAACCTAGTGGACCATACGGTGGCGAGTTCGAACCCGGCGTGGAAATCGAAACTGGATTCGAACCGCATTTACGCCTGGCTCCATGAAGTCGCGGCGTTGAGGCAAGCGGCTTGAGAATCAGCAACTTCAAGCCACTCGCCTAAGGCTTGCCGAGTGGGGCACGGCGCCCTACACCCTGCTCGGGCCCGCGGAGTATGTGTCCCACACAGGGGAGCGGCCGATGCAGTTTGCGTGGCGGCTGAAGCGGGCGATACCGGCGGATTTCCTTCGCGGGGCGAAGGTGGCTACGGCGTAGGGCTGAGCCCCTCCCCATTTCCCCACCGCCCGCAAGCTGACAGTCCAGGTTGAATTCTCAATGGGAGGTGCTCTTCGGAGTTTGTGGACCGGAGGGAGCCGGAGGCTCCCGGAGGGCCGCAAACTCCGAGGGGATCATCAACCCGCCGGGGCTCTCATAATCGATGTGCTCAAGACCGGGGGCAGGTCACTGGCGCATAATGTGCTACCGTGATTCTTGAGGAATGAAAATGGAAGGAAATCTCAGCAGGCTAGAGCAAGTTCAGGCGGAGCAAGACACAACCGGAACAGGCGCTCGCCCGTGCCGTAGAGTTCGCCCAGCAAACCAACGCTGGACTGGAGGGGTGATGCGCTCATCGTTCGCGAAGCGATCTGTCCTCGTGCTGTCGGCTCTCTCGACCGTTGTTGTTCCGACCTTGGTGCGAGCACAGGGCGGGTTACAAGTAGCGGACGCTGCGAATGTCGTTCTTGGACCTGTTGTGGGTTTTCAAGTTGGCAACAACGCTCACATTCCGACCTACTATTTCGCCTATCACCAAGCCGGGAACACCGTGCTGCTTTCGCTTGAAAGCGCGACTCGCATTAGCCATTACGCCAACGTTGCCCTGCCCTTCTACTTCTACTACGAAATATTTGATTGCCTCGGCACTCCTGTAATGGCAACCGGCGGGGACTGCTGTGTACCTCGCATTACGCCGAAGATCATCCCGGGCGGGATCGGGCAGCTCTGGGCCATCGATGAAACTCACACCATAAATCCAACAGTGGCTTCACGACGGCCTGTCGGCTACAGCGATAGCACTCCTTTTAATTGCGAGAACTTTGCCCCGGTTGCAACGCAAGGCTTTGAGATTTCCCAGTGGGGAACCCTCAACTTCACGCCCCCGCTTCGTATCGAGGGGAACCCGTTTATCTTCGGTGACGACTTCTCGTCGCAGAACATGGGGGCTTGGTCGAACTACTGACGGCACGAGCGGTAGGCTTCCACCGTGCCGGCGATCCCCGGCCCTTGCGTTCGATGCGAGCGCGGAACAGCTTGCTTCTGGACGCCTGGACCTTTCCTCGAGCGCTGGCCGCTTTGCCCGTGCTGTTGACATGATCGAACTCTCTCGGGAGCTCTCCTCAATCGTCCTCGTTCGAGGGTGCGCTCTTTCGCTCGGGCTCTCTATGATGAAGGTCACGTGCTGAAGGCGGAACTTCGGCGCTCGGCACCGGCGCGGAAACCGCGAGAAGATCGAACCTGGGGTTCGCGGTTCGAAAAAACACAAGGTTCGAGGCTCGGCGCCTTGCGACGAAACGCCTTAAGTCATTTAGACGGAACGGGTTAAAACCTGGTAGCGCGTACGGGATTCGAACCCGTGTTACCGGCGTGAGAGGCCAGTGTCCTAGACCCCTAGACGAACGCGCCAAATGGGGAAGGGAAGAGTATCAAAACGCCTTCGGGGGCGGCAAATCCGGCGCTGCGGGCCCTTGCGACGCGCTCGCGTCGAGGGCGCCCTTGGGCGCTCAGTCGGTCTGGCGGAAGACGATCTTGACCCCGTCGGGATCGTGGGTGCCGAAGTTCATCACGCCGTCGGTGTCGGTCGAGAGGCCGCCGGGGATGTTGCGGTTGCGGAAGATCAGCTCTTCGTAGGCCTTCTCCGCCGAAGGGACGTTCAGGACGAGGACCATCTTGTGCTGCGGTCCCTGGTAGTCGAACCCTTCATCGCGTCCGCCTTCGGCGCCATGGCCGAGGCCGAGGATCTCGATGACCGCGTTGCCGGCCTGGTAGAGCGCGCCACGGCCGCTCACGCGATCCCAACTCTGCAGACGCGGCAGGGCCAGCGTCTCGCCGTAGAAACTGCAGGTGCGGTCGAAGTCGCGTGCCTTGAGCACGACCCGGAACTGGCGAATCTCCATCACTTTTCTCCCAACGGCGAGGTCGCGCGGAGCAGGGCGGCCTCCATGCAGATTGAAGCATTCCACAAACCCCCGCGAGGCGTCGAGCGCCAGTGTTATTGTCGCGGCCGGTGAATCGACGCCTTTTCTTCCGCCTCTTCGCCGGCCTCCTGCTGCTTGTTTCCGGCGTGACCTTCGCCCAGGAAGATCCCACCGAAGCCGATCCCGCCGCGGCGGTTGTCCTGCTCGGCTCCGGAACGGGAAATCTGCTGGTGGGCGGCACGTCGGCTCCGCTCGTCTACGGCACGACGGCCTCCGGTCTGCTGGTCGAGCTCGAGCCGATCGTGGGCCGGCTCGGCGGCCGGCTCGAGGTCGGGCCCCTGCGCCAGAGCTACAGCTTGGCGATCGGAGAGATACGGCTCGTCATGGTTCCGGGGAGCTCCGCGCTCACTTCGGGCACCGAGATTCAGTCCCTCGCGCAGGCGCCGTTCATCGTCGACGGCCGGCTGCTCGTTCCGCTCGACCTGCTCGAACGCAGCTACGGTGCCCAGCTCGGCGTCACGTTCGCCTGGGACGACGCGCACGCCATGCTGAGCGTGGTGCGGCCGCCCCAGCGCGAGCTGCCGCTCGAGGTCGGCCTCGTGCATCTGCAGGGTGTGACCACCGTCGTGCTCCAGTTTCCCGAGGCGCCGCGCTACCGGATCGTCCCCGGCGAGGGGTTCTACGAGGTCGTTCTGGTCGGTGATCATGTCGTGCCGCCGCCGCCCGGTCCCAAGGTCGAAGATCCCTGGGTGCGCGCCATCGACATCACCCCGGAACGCATCCGGCTCGAGCTCGCTCCGGATTGCGCCGCGGAGTCCTACACCCTGAAGTCGCCCTTTCGTCTGGTCTTCGATGTCTTCAAGGAGACCAGGCCAGCGGCGCCCGCCGCGCCCCTCGTGCCGCGGGATTCGGCGCGCCGCGCCATCCGCACCGTGGTCATCGACCCGGGGCACGGCGGCAAGGAGTCTGGCGCGATCGGATCCGCGGGGACCGCCGAGAAGGAGCTCACGCTGCTGATCGCGAAGACCCTCTCGGCACGGCTCGAGCAGACGCTTTCGGTGCGCACCGTGCTGACCAGGAGTGACGATGTCGACCTGGGTCTCGACGAGCGGTCGGCGCTCGCCAACCAGAACAAGGCGGACCTTTTTCTTTCGATCCATCTGAACTCGAGCCTCGGACGCGGAGCGCTCGGCGCCGAGACCTACTTCCTCTCCCTTCAGGCCAGTGACCAGCGTGCCGCGGATGCGGCGGCGGTGGAGAACTACGTCGGCGCCGCACCGGCCCCGGCCGGAACCGACGACTTCGATCTCCAGCTGTTGCTCTGGGATCTCGCGCAGAGCCAGCATCTCGCGGCCTCGCAGAAGCTCGCCACGATGATCCAGGCAGAGCTCAACCGGGATCTCGACCTCAGGGATCGGGGAGTGAAGCAGGCGCCATTTCGCGTGCTGATGGGCGCCGCCATGCCGGCCGTCCTGGTGGAGCTCGGTTTCATCAACACGAAAGAGGAAGAGCAGCGCCTCCGGACGCCCGAGTATCGCGCCAAGCTGGTCGAGACGCTGGTGCGCGCGGTCGGGCGTTTCAAGGTCGAATACGAAACCGGCAGCGCCGCGCCGGCGGTCGCACCGTGAAGCGCAGCTGGGCCGCCTGGGCGGTCGCGGCGGCGATGGTGGTCACGCTCGCCTGTGTCTACTGGCTGCAGCAGTCGCGCCGTCCGGCGGAGGAGCAGGACGAGCCGGAGGCCGCGCAGTTCGTGCCACCTGCGGCGCCGACGCTTGCCGTGCCGGCGGTCGTCGAAGAGACCTGGACGGCGCGGCTCTTCTTCCCGGCCGCCAACGATCTGCTCGTCGCGCAGGAGGCGCCGGTGACGAGCGCCAGCAGCCCCCGCGCCCGGGCGACCGGGGCCGTGGCGGCGCTGCTCACGGTGGTGCCCGAGGCGCCGCGTGTTTCTGTCTTTCCGCCGGAAGTGAAGCTTGGAAAGCTTCTGCTGCTGGAAGACGGCACGGTGATCGTCGATCTGCGCACCGATCCGGTCGTCGATCCGCCGCAGTCGGGGTCGACCGTCGAGCAACTGCGGATCTACGCCGTCGTCAACACGGTGCTGCGCAACGTCGAGGAGGCCAAGCGCGTCGTGCTGTTGTGGAACGGTGTGCAGCGGCCGACGCTCGCCGGCCATGTCGATACCGGACACGCGCTGCGCTTGCGGGCCGACCTCGAGGCCTCGTGAGCGACTTCCGTCCGATCGGCGTCTTCGACTCGGGAGTCGGCGGGTTGACCGTCGCCGCGGCCCTGCAGCGGCGACTGCCGGGCGAAAGGCTGCTCTATCTTGGCGACACCGCCCGGCTGCCCTACGGCACGAAATCGGCGGCCACGGTGCGGCGCTACACTCAGGTGAATCTCGAATTTCTCGAACGTCGCGGCGTCAAGGCGGTGGTGGTTGCCTGCAACACCGCCTCCGCTCTGGGACTGCCCGGACTCGCGGCAACTCTGCCCGTGTGGGGAGTGATCGAGCCCGGTGCCGTCCGCGCCGCGGCGGCGACCCGGAACGGGCGGGTCGGTGTCATCGCGACCGAATCGACCGTCGCATCCGGCGCCTACGCCGACGCTTTACGCCGGATCGTGCCGGAGCTCGGCATCTGGTCGCAGCCGTGCCCGCTGCTGGTGCCGCTGATCGAGGAAGGCTGGCTCGATGACGCGGTGACCGCCGAGGTCGCCCGGCGCTACGTCGAGCCTCTGCTGGCGCACGACATCGATACCCTGGTACTGGGCTGCACCCACTATCCGCTCATCGCGCCCTTGCTCGCGCGCATCGCCGGCGACGGAGTCGTGCTCGTCGACTCGGCTGCCGCGGTCTCCGATCAGGTCGCTTCCGAGCTCGCCGTTCGTGGTCTCCTGGCGGACGCCGCTCACCCGCCGGATGCAGGCGACCACTATTGCGTGACCGACACTTCACGGCGATTCGAGCGCATCGCGGCCGAATTTCTCGGCCGGACGGTGGTCCTCGAGCTGGTCGACATTGGCAATTCTGCCGCAGGGCCCGGGCCTCGCGCTCCGGAAAAAGGAGCTGAAACGTGAGCACCGGCAAGTCGCAGGGGGCCCCGCCGCGGGTCGACGGACGGCCAGCGAACGCGCTGCGCCCGGTGACGATCGAGATCGACCCGCTGAAGTTCGCCGAGGGTTCGGTCCTCATCTCGGCTGGCGACACCCGGGTGCTGGTCGCCGCCTCGGTGGAGAAGAGGGTGCCGGGCTTCCTCGCCGGGACCGGCAAGGGCTGGTTGACTGCCGAGTACGCCATGCTGCCGCGAGCGACCATGACGCGGACGGCGCGCGAGGTCTCGCAGGGCCGACCCTCGGGAAGGACTGCCGAGATTCAGCGGCTCATCGGAAGAAGCCTGCGTGCGGCGGTCGATTTGTCGCTGCTGGGTGAGAGAACGCTGATCATCGATTGCGATGTCCTGCAGGCCGACGCCGGAACGCGCACTGCGGCGATCACCGGCGCCTGGGTGGCGGCGGTCGGTGCACTGGCGCGAATCTTCGTCGCGGGCGACATGCCGGCCTGGCCCGTCGTGTCGCAGGTTGCCGCGGTCTCGGTGGGGCTGGTCGGCGGAGCTCCCTTGCTCGACCTCGACTTCCGCGAGGACCAGCGCGCCGAGGTCGACATGAATGTCGTCGCTACCGCCGACGGCCAGCTGGTAGAAGTCCAGGGCACCGGCGAACAGAGGAGCTTCACCCGCGCCGAGCTCGACCAGTTGCTCGATCTCGCCCAGGCCGGCATCGCCGAGCTCGCGACCCTGCAGTTGGTTGCGCTGGGCGACCAGTTGAAACTGGTCGAGGAGTTGCGCGGCAAGAAGCGCGGCAACGCTCCCGCTCGGAGCGAGCGCGGTCTCTACTAGGCGGAGGCGAGCCCCGGCAGAAGGCGGCGACTTCCGCTGACGGTGCCGCGCAGCGGCGATGACCTCACAGAACTGTGCCGCCGAGCGGCGACGACCTCACATGACGGTGCCGCGGAGCGGCACCTTGAGGGTGGGCTGCTGAATGCTGGAGGTCTCGATGACGACTTCGGCGTTGACCGTTCCCTTGGGCATCTTGCCGGTGAGAGTCAGTTTGACCTCCCAGCGACGACCTTCCTCGATCGCCTTGACCTTGGCCTCCACGCCGGGAATCGAGGCAGTCACGCCCTTGACCTCGAGCAAGGCGTCGCCGAAGTTGACCAGCACCAGGCTCAAATCCTGGCTCCTCTCGGAGAACGACAAGGAGCCGAACTCGGCTACCGCAGGCATCACCGAGAGGAGCGGCCGCACGAAGCCGGTGATCGCCAGCCGGAGCTCTTTCTGTTTCGGGTGATTCGTTTCGATCACCAGGAAGTCGCGCAGGGCGCCGATTTCGGCGTCCTGCTGGATGGTGGTCTCGACGATCCACTGATTCGCGGTCGGCACTTCGGGCCGCCGCTCCTCCGCCGATGCCGGGTGGAAGCTCGCGTGGATGAACTTGTAGGGCGACTTGACCGCGAGAATCTTGAGGCCGTCGTAGTTCTCCGCCCAGAGCGTCTGCTTCACGGTCGAGGCGGCCTGCTGCTGCACGAAGACGAAGCGCGCATATCCCGGGGTGGCATTGACCTGCGGTTCGACCCGCGCCTTGATGGTCAAGGTGACGCGCGGTTGCAGCGGATCGTTCGACAGCACGGTGATCGTCTTGGCGATCGGACCGGCAAAGTCGACGGTATCGATCTCGGCGTGGATCTTGCCTACCGCTCCTGGGGCGATGTTGGCGTCGAAGCTCGCCACGGTACAGCCGCAGGTCGGATGAACGTCTGAGAGCACGAGCACGACCGGGCCGTCGTTGCGGAGCTCGAAGTCGACCTTGATCTTCTCTCCCTTGGCGACTTTGCCGACATCCTTGATCGACTCGATCGGGACCAGCTTCGGCGCTGGAGCTGCCGGCGCGGCCTCAGCAGCCGGGTTGGCGGGTGCGGTCGAGGCCGGGCCGCTGTTGGCCGTCGAAGTCTGCTGCTGCGCGGTGGCGACATTCGCCAGAGCAAGAAGGACGAGCGCTGAAAGTATTACCGTGCCGATTCGCTTCGACATGCCCAACTCCTCTTCCGCAACAGGCTTACCGGCGACCTTTTGGCCCGGGACCGGATGTTATACTGCGCCCGCTTTCCGGGGCCGCATGCCCCCCAGCCAACCTCACGGAGCCCGTTGACCCCTCGTCCGCTGCACCTTCATCTGGTCGCCATCGGTGGTACCGGAATGGCGCCTCTCGCCTGCCTTCTGCAAGCGCAGGGCCATTTCGTGACCGGCTCGGACGGCGCCCTCTACCCGCCGATGAGCGAGCTGCTCGAGGGGGCAGGTATCCAACCCTGGCAGGGATACACGGCGGATCATCTGGCTCCGGCACCCGACGCGGTGATCATCGGCAACGCCGTGAGGCGCGACAATCCGGAAGCGGTCGAAGCCGAACGTCTGGGACTGCCACGGCTTTCCATGCCCGAAGCACTGGCGCGCTTCTTTCTCGCCGATCGCCGGCCCCTGGTCATTGCCGGGACCCACGGCAAGACCACGACCAGCGCCATGGCCGCCTGGGCCTGGTCGCAGTGCGGCCGTGATCCGGGCTTTCTGGTCGGCGGCGTTCCACTCGACCTCGAAGTGAGCTTTCGCGCCGGTTCGGGCCCGCGATTCGTGATCGAAGGCGACGAGTACAACGCCTCCTACTTCGACCGTGGCGCGAAGTTCCTGCACTATCGGCCCGAGACGCTGATTCTCACCTCGGTCGAATACGACCACGCCGATCTCTATCCGAGCCCGCAAGCCCTACTCGACGCCTACGCGCGCTTGATCGCCCTGGTTCCGGACTCCGGCCTCATCGTCGCCTGCGGCGACAGCGCCGAAGTGCGTGCGCTCGCCGCCGCCGCGCGCGCGCCGGTGGTCTTCTACGGCGAGGACGAGTCGAACGCGGTCCGGCTGCTGGGAGCGCCGGTGGCTGACACCTCGGGAATCCGTTTTCGCCTGCGCGAAGAGAGTGGCGAGGAGGTCGAGCTCGCGATGCCGGTCTGGGGTGTCCACAACGCCGTCAACGCGTTGGCGGTCTG
>JBDSRU010000201.1:0-4818 GCA_039929145.1 Thermoanaerobaculia bacterium | reverse complement strand
CCACCCGCGACCAGATCGACCAGGGAAGCGTGCAACTGGGCTGGCGCCACGGCTTCGTGGACCAGCGCCGCGATCTGCGGCTGACGCGCGCGCAGCCGCTCGATGAGGACCTCGCTCGCGGTCGCGGTGAGCGCCTCGCCATCGGCGTCGACGGCGAGGGTCGGGTGCAGGCCGGCCTCGAACGGATGGTCGGCGAGCAGGCGATGACAGAAGCCGTGGATCGTCTGCAGCCGGAGCCGCGAGAGAACGCCCGAGAGACGATGGGCGCGTTCGCCGATGTCGAGCCCCAGGAGGAGCGGCGGGAGCGGAGCGAGATCGTTTGCCGTCCGTCGGCTCGCGAGGTCGCCGAGCAGCTCGCCCAACCGGCGCGACATCTCGGCGGCCGCGGCATCGGTGAAGGTGATCGCGACCGTGCCTTCCGCGACGCGAGCGGCAACCTCCGTCGGCTCGACGGCGGAACCGCCGGTGAGACTGCGGCGCTCCTCGAGCTCGGCCGCGGCGACCGCCCAGCCGGGGCCGAGCAGCCAGGTCGCGAGGCGAGCGACGAGGGCGCGCGTCTTGCCGGTGCCGGCCCCGGCTTCGAGCGCGACCGGCCGCGAGAACTCCGTGACCGCGAGGTCGCGCGCCTCCTGATCGGCCAGTGAGGTGGCCTGCGGCGGCAACTCGTTCACGATCCCCCCGGAGTCGCGTTGCGAGGAGCTCGGTTCTTGAGCTCGAAGAGCCGCCAGGCGGAGGTCTCGAGACGGCTGGCGGGATCGGACGAATCATCAGCGCGCGGTGGCGCCGTCCCGTCCTCGGCGTCGCGCCGGGCGCGCGCCCAGCGCTCGAGCCGCAGCCGCGCGCCACTGTCGCCCTGTACGCAGGCGACGCGGACCTCGCAATAGGCGCACTCCTCGTGCGATTCCTCGAGTCCGCTGTCGAGCAGGCGGGGCAGGAAAGCGCCCTGATCCCAGGCGGTGAAGAGCGTCTGCCAGACCTCGCTCTCCCGGGCTTCGGCGAGCGATCCGGAGGCGGGTGCCGACAGGCGGACGTCGCGCCGGTCGTCTTCGAGCTCGGCCTTGAGAAAAAGCAGTCTGCCTTCGACCGGGCGATCGGCCCGGGCGCGCGCATAGGCCGGGAGCTGCAGCCACCTCCCTTCGGAGAGCGCCTTCTCGAGATGGCGCTCCCGGGTCTCCGCCTTGGCGCCGTCGGAGACCACGGTCTTGCCGGTCTTGTAGTCGGTCAGGACGAGCGCGCTGTCGGAGGTGTTGGAGGTGTTGGCGATGCCGGCGGCGTCGGAGGCTTCGACGCGATCCGCGCGGAAGGTGACGGTGCGATGGCCGTACGGCAGCTCGAGATCGGCTGCGCCCTCGACCTCGAGCCCCAGAAGGCGACGGCGTCCATCCGGCCAGTCCAGTCGCTGGACGACGGCGAGGGCCTCGCTCGCGGCGAGCTCGAGGGCCAGCGAGAAGAGCTCGGCGTCGAGGCCCTCCTCGCTCAGCGCTTCACGGGTGGCGGTGGCGATCCAACTCTGCAGCGCTGTCGCCTCGGGCCACGGGACTTCGACGCCGGGGCCCCCGGCTGCGTCCGCGACCTGCTGAACTTCGCGCAGCGCGGGCGGCGCCATGCGCTCGAGGACGGAGTGCACGACCGTGCCGGTCAGGCGGCTCGGAAGCTCGGGGATCTCGTCCTCTCCCGCGAGCGGAGAGAGCAGCCGCAGGACTTTGCCGAGAAAAGTCCGCCAGCCGCAGCCTGCGAGGCTCTGCAGGGTAGTGACGGCAGGGGCGCGCCGCCGGGGGTCGAGGCGGGCGGCGGAGTCTGCACCGCCAGCGGACCCGTCCGGCTGCCGCGCAGATTCGCCCTCCGGGTGCGGACGCTCGCCGACAAAGCCGAAGAACGGCCCGAGAGCGGCGGCGTGCTGGGCACTTGGATCGGCGCCCAGCTCCGCGAGCAGCGCGAGGTGGCTCGAAGTCCAGTCCGCCGCAGCCGAGGCCGGCGCCGTTTCTGGCGAGAAGCGCGTTTCACCTTCGCGGTAGGCGCTCTCGAGGGCTGTGGCGAGTGCCGAGGGCGCGTTCTCGAGGGCGGTCCGGCAGGCGAGGTCGAGCGCCGAGGTGCGCTCGGGATCGGCGGCGGGAAGGGCGGCGCCGATCCTCCCGGCGCGGCGGAGCTCCTCGAGAAAGGAGGAGGGCGGCAGCGTCTTTCCTTCCTCGTCCGCCTTGGGGGCGAACAGGTCGATCTCGGGAGCGGAGCCGAGGAGCTGTGCGAAGAGAAACCTCTCTTCGTCGTGTCCTTCGCTCTTGACCGGCAGGTCGGGCAGCAGGTCGCGCAGGCGGAGGCGAAGGTTGTCGGGGAGAAAGGGGTCGGCGCGAACGGCGCGCGGAAAGCGGTCGCGCGCCAGGCCGGCGAGGACGATTCGGCGAAAGGTACGGCCGCGGGCTTCGGTGACAGAGAGCAGGGCCACCCCCCCACCGCGGCCTCCCAAGGTCTCCCCGGTCCCTTCGCGCCAGGCACCGCGAAACAGGAGGGCGGCCTCGGCGGCAGTGACCTCGAAACCCGAGCGACTGAGGCGCGCCGACTCGGCGAGCGCGGCGAGCGGCGCGAGGAGCGCCTGACGCTCCTCTGCCGAGTCGAAGAGGAGCTCGACCAGGGCAGCGATGCCTTCGACCGCTGCGGAGACCGGTTGGAGGCGATTCTGACTAGCGAGGCGACCGAGGAGAGTCACCGCGTGTCGCTGCGCCCGGCGGAACGATTCGCGCGGCAGGGCTCGGGAGCGCAGCGACAGCCGGCTCTCGTCGTCTCGGGCAGGGCTTCCGTTGGCCTCCTGGGAGACGCGCACGAGGCGATCGTTGAGCGGCAGCAGAACGGGATCGAGCGCGACCTCGAGCTCGGCGAAGGCGCCGAGTCTGCGAGCGCCGAGCGCGAGCGCTCCCAGCCGCAGCTCCCAGGGACGAACGCCGGTGCCGCGGGCCAGAAACTCGCCCGCGACGGCGAAGGCGACGCCGAGCGCCACGTCGCCCTGGCGCTCGATGAGCTCGAGGAGGCCGCGCGCGCGGCGGGCGAGCGGCGACGGCGGCCCTTCGGTGCCAGAGGCCGGAAAGGCCTGACGATCGATCTCACGCGCCAGGAGGGCGCTGTAGGGAGCTGGATCCCGGAACACGATCGCCAGCTCTTCCGGGCGCTCGCCGGTAGAGATCTGCGCCGCTAGCAGACCGACCGCGGCGCGAGCTTCGCGGGGCGGATCGCTGGCGGCGAAGTACCTCAGCCGGGCGGGCGCGGTTTCGGAGTCGATGCGCTCGTAGTCGGCCACGCCCTGCAGCCGTTCGCTCAGCCGGCGTCCGAACCGCCAGGAGCCGCGGCTCTCGCCGTCGAGGTCCCAGGGCTCGAGCAGAATGGCGGTCGTCTCGCGCTGCCGGACAATTTCGGCGAGAAGGTCGGAAGCGACCCCCGTCGCGTCGGCGAAGCCGTGCACGAAGAGGGTCGAGGCCGGCCAGGCGCGGTCCACTTCGGTGGCCAGCAGCTCGGCGGCGCCCGTATAAAGATCGGCATCGACCGAGAGTCCCAGCGCTTCGAGCTCCTGGCGGCTTCGGGCGGCGACGCGGCAGAGAGCTGCGGCGCGGTCGAGCGCATCCGCGCCGAGTTGGCTGCGCTCCTCATCGATCCGCTCGATGGCAAACTCGAGATGCGCCGCGGTGAATCCCGCATCGAGGAGGTCGCGGACCGCCCCCTGGGCGCCGGCGAAGCCGTCGATCAGGGTCTCCAGATGCCGGGCGAGCGCGCGTTCGCTGCGGGCGAGCCTTTCGACCACGACGGGCAGGAGCGCATCCCCCGCGCGATGCTCGCGCCCGCAGCGCTCGAGAATCCCGCGCGCCAGCCCACGCAGGGTGACCACCTCGAGTCCCAGCCAGGCCGGGCGCGATCCGGCCAGCCTGGCGAGCAGACCGATCCGCAAGCTGTGGGACGGCACGACGATCGTCTTTCTGCCGAGCGGATCGGCATCGGCCGCCTTTTCGAGGGCTGCGACGAGCGCACGTTCGGCGCCGATGGAGTCGGGAGTGATGAGAACGCGTGAGGCGGTGCGCGGAGCCACGGTTCAGGGCAAGATACGGTTTCGATGTCCGACGGTCAACCGCAACCGGGCGCTCTCGGCGCCTACCTCGACGCTCTCGCCCGCCTCGGTGGCGCCGTGAGCGCCATCGAGGTCCTGGTCGCCGACGGCAGCACCGTGCGCTTCAGCCATGCTGCCGGCTACCGGGTGGGCGGAGAGCGTCTGCAGACCGGCGCGCTCTTCGACGCCGCTTCGCTCACCAAGCCGTGGATGGCAACCTTGGCGCTGGCGCTCGACGAACAGGAATTGCTGCAGCTCGCGACACCTCTCACCGAGATCTTTGGCAAGCAGGGGGAGGTTGCGGCCGGCGTCACGCTCGAAGACCTGCTGCGCCACCGCTCCGGTCTCGCTGCCTGGACCCCGCTGGGCCCTCAGCTCGGCAAGCGTCTCGCCGACCGTGCCTCGCTGGCCGGATTTCTCTTTACCGGGAGCTTTTGGCAACGAGGGCCAGACGATTCTCCCGGGACTCTCTACAGCGACCTTGGCTACATCCTCTGGGGTCTGGCGGCGGAGAAGGTGACCGGAGAGGGTCTGAGCGCGCTGCTCGATCGCCATGTCTGCGCGCCACTCGGCCTCCCTCCGCTAGGCGCGCTGGCCGGCAAGCCGCCGGCGGAGCAGATCGTCGAATGCCGGCTGGACAACTGGAGAGAGGTGGAGCTCGCCCAGGAACAGGGGCTGAAACTCGCCCGTCAGGCCCCGTTCCTGCGCGGCGTGCCGCAGGACGGGAACGCCCG
>JBDSRU010000200.1:0-4856 GCA_039929145.1 Thermoanaerobaculia bacterium | reverse complement strand
CACGCGCCTCGCCGCGTCCAAGGGTCCGCACATCGCGGCCGACCTGAACGCGTTGGGCCTCGTCCTCCTCACCCTGCTGATGGTTGTGAAGCCGTTCTAGCGGGTTAGCGCGGCGGATTCGCCGCCGGCGCCGCGGCCGTGGGCGCCGGCGCTGGAGTTTCCGGCGGGAAGTTCGTCGCCAGCCAGTCGGCGAGCGCCGGCACTTCCTTGAACAGGACCGCCTCGGTGAGCGGCTGGGTGCCGACGATCGCCTTGTTCAGGATCCGGCGCGCCGCGCGCGAGCCCTTCGCCGTCACGATGAGGTCGGCGGCGCGCAGGAACCGGGCTTCGAAGTAGGCGCGCTTTGGAAGCGGCAGCCGTTCGTCCCAGGCCGTGACCGCGTGCCCGCCTGGATTCTTGTCCTGCGCCGCCATGGCGTCGAACAGTGCAGCGATCTCGGGCATCCGCCCGGGCTCGAAGCGATCCCAGGCGAGGCGCGCGACGAGGTGCGCCATGACCGGCGCGATCCAGCCTGCATCGCCACGCAGGTTGGCGCGAGTTGCGAGCAGCCGCCCGACGGCGATCTGCGCCAGAAGATCGGAGATGCCGAGCGCTCCTGCCTCCTCGCGCGTCGCCAGCAGCGGCAGCCCGTTGGGTAGCGGAATCGGTCCGCCGAGCCAGCCGCGCACCCGGCCGATCAGCTCGCCGTCGGCCCACGCCGGCACCACCAGCGCGTCGGTTGCAAGCGCCATCGGATCGCCGTAGGGGTTGGCGACCCGCGCTGCCGCCCAGTCCTCCGGCGAAAGCACGTAGAAGACGACCGCATTCGCCTTGAATCGAGTGTGCGAGAACTCCTCCGTGAGGAGCTCGAAGCGCGCCTGAACCGACGCCGCACGATCGAGCGACCCCGGCGTGTAGCGCACCGAAGCGAGGTTTCCTGGCAAGTCGAGCAGCAAAGGCAGATCGACGGTGCGATGCCCGGCGACATCAGCGCAGAGCGCAGCAGGGCTGAACGCCACCACCAGCGCGAGAAGGCCCGTACGAAAGGGACGACCGGAGTGGGTCTGCATGCGCGCAGTCTATGGCGTGGGTCTGGACTCGTGCCTGTGGAGCCGTTCGCTGGGCGGCGGTTGTCCCCCTGAGCCCCGGAGGAGACGGTATCGGCAGGGAGGGGACGATAGACTCCGCGCCATGAAGGGCTTTCGTGTGGCGCGGCATGGCGGGCCGGAGGCGCTCGAGTGGGGCGAGTGGCCGGATCCCGCTCCCGGACCCGGAGAGGTGACGGTCAGGGTGCGCGCCTGCGCTCTCAATCACCTCGACCTGTGGCTCAGGAACGGCGTCCCCGGCCATCGCTTCCCGCTGCCCCTCGTGCCGGGGAGCGAGGTCGCGGGCGACGTCGTGGCCACCGGCGCCGGGGTCCTGGACCTCGAAGAATCCACCCCTTGTCTGATCGCCCCAGGCGTCTCGTGCGGACTCTGCGCCCGCTGCCTGGCCGGCCTCGATCACCTCTGTCCGAGATACGGCCTCCTGGGCGAGCATCGGGACGGCGGCTACAGCGAGTTCGTCACCGTGCCGCGGCGAAACATCCTGCCGATTCCAGCCGGGCTCTCTTACGTCGAGGCCGCGGCCATCCCGCTCGGCTTTCTCACCGCCTGGCACATGCTCACCGCGCGTGCCGCGCTCGCACCGCACGAGGACATCCTGCTGCACGCTGCGGGCTCCGGAGTGACCAGCGCGGGAATCCAGATCGCCCGCCTGCTCGGCGCGCGGCGAATCCTCGTCACCGCTGGCAGCGAAGCGAAGCTCTCGCTCGCCAAAGAGCTCGGCGCCACCCACGGCATCCTGTACAACCAGGACGATTTCGTGCGCGCCGCGCGCGAAGCGACCGAGGGCGAGGGCGTCGACGTGGTCTTCGACCATGTGGGCGGTGAGACTTTCGAGAGAAGCCTCCGGCTGCTGAAACGCGGTGGCCGCATCGTCCTGTGTGGCGCGACCTCCGGACACGATGTGCGGATCAACCTGCGGGCGCTCTTCTTCAAGCAGCTTTCGGTGCTCGGCTCGACGATGGGAAGTCTCGCCGAGCTCCGCACCCTCCTGCCCTACTTCGAGTCCGGTGCGCTGCGGCCGGTGGTCGATCGCACCTTTCCGCTCGCCGAGGCGCCGGCAGCACAGGAGTTTCTCGCCCAGCGCGGTGCGTTCGGCAAGCTCGTGCTCACCGTCGGCACCGGGGCGAAGGAAGTGCCTGCCCCGGCGAAGGCCAGCGCTTGACCCGCTACGAATCTGTCGCCGGCCCGGTGGCCGTTTCCTGATTTCACCGTACAGCGCCCAGACTGGAGAAAACGATGGCCGACGAGAAACATGCGCAGGGGGGCTTCGACGAGATCACCCAGATCGCCGTGCTCGGCGCCGGCCCGATGGGACGCGGCATCGCGCACATTTCGGCGCTCGCCGGCTACACGACGAATCTCTACGACGTGGACGCCGAGCAGCTCGGCGCCGCCGAGCGCTCGATCCACCGCAACCTCGACAAGGGCGTCGAGATCGGCAAGCTCGAGGCGGACGCGGCGACCGGCGCCAAGGAGCGTCTGGCGCTCGAGAACGACCTCGCGGCGGCGGTCGCCGGCGCGGATCTGGTGATCGAAGCTGCGCCGGAGGTCATGGAGCTCAAGGTCGAGCTCTTCACCGCGGTGGCGCTCCACTGCTCCGAAGAGGCCCTCTTCGCCTCCAACACCTCGGCCCTCTCGGTAACCGAGATGGCGTCGGCCACCGGCCGCGCGGAGCGTTTCGCCGGCACCCACTTCTTCAATCCGGTGCACCTCATGAAGCTGCTCGAGCTGGTGCGCGGACTCGAGACTTCGGAGAGGACCGTCGCGACGCTCGCCGAAGTCGGGCGCCGGATGGGCAAGGAGGTCGTCGTGGTGCGCGATGTGCCGGGCTTCGCCACCTCGCGGATCAACGCGCTCATCGGCAACGAAGCTTTCCGGATGCTCGAACAGGGCGTCGCTTCGGCGGCCGACATCGACAAGGCGGTCAAACTCGGCCTCAACCATCCCATGGGACCGTTCGAGATGGGTGACCTCGTCGGCCTCGACGTCCGGCTCAAGATTCTCGAGCACCTGCACGCGACGCTGGGCGAGACCTTCCGGCCGTCGAACCTGATGCGCCAGTATGTGCAGGCCGGGCGTCTCGGCCGCAAGACCGGCCGCGGGGTCCATACCTATGACGAGCACGGCAAGAAGATCGGCTAGAGGAGACCTGCCCTGATGCTTCACGCCACCCGTCGCAGAGGACGCTCCGCCTTCGGCACGATCGCAGTCATTGCGGGCATGGGCGCGGGCATGAGCGCAGGCCCGGGCACAAGCGCCCCGCTTGCGGCGCAGTTGGTGCCGGTCGGCTTGGAGCGCGTGGTGAACACGACGACGACGGGCTCGCAGTTCGCCGCTGCCGTCGCGGGTGAGACTGGTGGCCCGTATTTCGTCGTCTGGCAGAGCACCGGCCAGGACGGCAGCGGGGCCGGCATCTACGCGCGGCTCTTCGACGCTTCGGGCAACGCGCTCACCGGCGAGATTCAGGTTTCGCAGACGACGGCGGCCGATCAGATCACTCCGGCGGTGGCCTGGTCGCCGGCCGGGACCTTTTTCGTCGCCTGGGCCTCGAACGGCCAGGACGGGAGCGGCTACGGTGTCTACGCGCGCCGCTTCCTGGCAGCGACGGGCGCGCCCATCGGCAACGAGTTCCTGGTTCCCGCGACGACCGCCGGCAGCCAGCTCGCCCCGAGGGTAGCCGCCCTGGGGGGGAACTTCTACGTCGTCTGGAGCGGCGTCGGAGCGGGCGGAGACACCAACGAAATCTTCGCTCGCGGCTTTGCCGCGGCCGGCGCTGCCATCGGCGCGGCCACCGGCGAGGTGCGCCTGAACGCCAGCGTCTCCGGCCAGCAGGTGCAACCGGCGATCGCCCTCGCCGGCAACGGCATCGTCGTCGCGTGGGCGAGCGACAGCGCCGACGGCAGCGGCTTCGGCGTCCTCGCGCGGCGCTTCGACGGCGCACTCGCCGCGACTTCGGCGGAAATCCCGGTGCCCCAGAACACGATTTTCGACCAGTCGGCACCGGCGCTGACCGGCTTCGCCGACGGCGGCTTCGCCGTCGCCTGGCAACGCGCGCTGCAGGAGGTCGGCTCGACGATCGGCCCGCAGCCGGTCATCGCTCTGCGCCGCTTCGTGGGCAATGCCGCCACCGGCGCCGAGGTCCAGGTGCAGAGCGCCGTCGCCGATCGCCACGAACTGCCGGCGATCGCCGGAGACAGCGACGGCTCCGTGACGGTCGCCTGGCAGGAGCACAACCTCGCGAGCGGCGACAAGCAGGTCCTGGCGAGCCGATACGACAGCGCCAACGCGCCGCTGGTCATCGACTTTCCGCTAAGCGCCACCGCGGCCGGCGACCAGATCTCCCCGGCGCTGGCGGAAACCGCGCAGCTCGTCGCCACCTGGGCCAGCTACGGCCAGGACGGAAGCTCTTTCGGTGTCTACGCAAGGCGCTTCGGCGTCCCTCTCCCGCCGTGCGTCGAGGACGCGACGACGCTCTGTCTCAACGACGACCGCTTTCGCATCCGCGCCCACTACGCCACCAGTGCGGGCGCGAGCGGCGCCGGACAGGCGGTCGCCCTGACCGCGGATTCGGGCTACTACTGGTTCTTCGACGACGCCAACGTCGAGATCGTCATCAAGGTCGTCGACGCCTGCGGCCTCGCCGGCTTCGACAACTACTGGCTCTTCGCCGCCGGCACGACCGACGTCGACGTCACGCTGCGTGTCACCGATACGATGCGAAACGTTTCGAAGTCCTACCACCGCCCGCGGGGCCAACCGTTCGCGCCGATC
>JBDSRU010000199.1:0-3065 GCA_039929145.1 Thermoanaerobaculia bacterium | reverse complement strand
GAGGTCAGGCCGCTGACGAAGACCCAGTAGCGATTGAACGGCGCGACGCAGGCGTCGACCATCTTGACGCCCATCTCGAAGTTGGTCGAGTTGAAGAACCAGAAGAACGCCGACTCGGCGGACTCGGCACGCTCGCCGTTGAACGCCATGACCTTGCCTGTGCCGGCGGACGACGCCGTCACCCAGTCGACCTCGACCTTGAACTTGCCGTTGAGCAGACAGGCAGTGTCGGCATCGCGGAAGCAGATCGGGCCGTTCGGGGTGAGGTACGGCGCGAGCAGCGGGTAGGAGGTCGCGAAAGCGCCGTCGAGGATGTTCTCGTCGGTGCCGCAGCCGTCGGGCGGTGCGCCGCAGGAGCCCAGGAGCTGTCCGACGATGACGCCGTCTGCGCGCATGACGGGGGAACCCGAGCTGCCACTGGAGATTCCCGTCCCTTCGAGATTCACCGAGTGCAGGAAATTCGTCGTCGAGACTCCACCGCAGACGAATTCGGGAGTCTCGTCCAGGACGTGTCTGGAGTAGGACTGCGCCTGGCTCGCGTTGTCGAGATCGCGGACCGGATGCGAGAGCCGATGCAGGATGGTGCCGTCGGCGGGCCGCACGCTCGTCCAGCCGAGATAGACCGCACCGGCCGGCACGTCGCCCGGATCGACGGCGCGGACCAGCGTGACATCGGTCGCTTCGGAGGTCACCACGAGATCGGCGCCGAGCGGCCCAAAGGTTCCGGTGGTCGAGCCCCCGGCGCAGTTCGTGTTGCGGAAGAAGAAGTAGGTATCGATGCTGAGCGCCGAGGCCTGGCTGCTGACGCAGTGATTGGCGGTGAGCAGCCAGGGCTGCAAGGTCGTCGGATCGTTGTCGCCGATCAGGGCTCCGGAGCAGGTGTAGAGGTCGCCGGCGTCTTCGAAGTTGTACTTGAAGACACCCTGGCGAGCCTGGACGATGCCCGGGAAGTCGGAACTGTCGAAACATTCGCCGTTCTCGAGACAGTCGTCGGCCTCCGGTGCGAGGAGCGCGGACGGATCGGCGCCGAACGAGGTGACGAGCTCGAGGACGCGCTGAATCCGGAATCCCTGGCCGTCGGTGGTGCTGCCCTCCGGCAGCTCGACCTCGAGGTAGATGCGATCGCCGTGGATCGTCGGCGAAAGCAGGGTGCCGTCGCTGCGCAACAGGCGCAGGTCGAAGGCGCGCGCCTCGCCGCCCATGTTGTAGACCCAGAGCCGCGTGCCGGCGGGGAGATCGACCGCCGCGAGCTCGAGTCGCAGAGCTTTCGCTTCCGCGACCTCGACCGAAGTCCCCCAGACCCAGTTACCGGTCGACCGGCGAGCGAGCAGGCCGCCGCCGGCCCGCCGGCCGAGGCGGGGAGCGAACCCGGCCGCGTCGTAGCGCAGGTCGAGCGGATTCGCGAGAGCCCGGGCGAAACCGACGCGGGTCGGATTCCTGGGGTTCGCATTCCAGGTCGCGAGCGCGGCGAGATCGGAAACCGCCCCTTCGCGCGCCGGGGAGAGCGTCGCCACGGCATCGAGGGCGAGGGCCTCGGCGACGCGCAGCGGCGCCTCGACCGGCAGCCGGGCGGGCAGCAGCGCCGGGTCGGGCTTATAGGCTGCGACCTCGATCGCCAGCGCGGGCAAGGAGAGAAACGAGCCTGCAGTCAGCAGCAGTGCGGCGTGGCGAGAGCGCATCATCGACAGTCCCCTTGTTCGAGCTTCGTTGTTCGCTGTTGCAGTCGGTCCCGCGGCCCTGCGGCAGATCCGTAGCAAGTTCTAGACCCGGCCCGGCGGCGCGACCATAGCTGCCAACAGGCTGGTGTAGGCGAGCTCGGCGTAGTCGCGCACCATGCGGTCGCTCGAGAACTTCGGCGTGATGGTGGCGATCGCCTCTTTCATCCGCCGCAGCCACTCGATCGGCAGGCCGGCCGCGTCACGGTCGTAATAGATCGGCACGATCTGTTCCTCGAGCAGGTCATAGAGCGCCAGGCCGTCCTCGCGATCGGTCTTGGATTCGTCCGCCAGCGGCTCCTTGCCGGCGGAGGTGTCGCGGGTCGGATCTTCCGCCGCACTGCCGATGACCCAACCGTTCTCGCCATCGTAGCCCTCGGGCCACCAGCCGTCGGCAATCGAGCAGTTGAGCGCGCCGTTCATCGCCGCTTTCATGCCCGACGTCCCCGACGCTTCGAGCGGGCGGCGTGGCGTATTGAGCCAGACATCGACGCCCTGGACCAGCATCCGCCCGACGCGCATGTCGTAGTCCTCGACGAAGAAGACCTTGCCGCGCAGAGCCTCCGACTGCGAGAGCTGGAAGATGTGCTGGATCAGCTCCTGACCGGCCTTGTCGGCGGGGTGGGCCTTGCCGGCGAGGAGGATCTGCATCGGCCGCTCGCTGTCGCCGACCAGCGTCCTCAGCCGGTGCAGATCCGAGAACAGCAGTCCCGCGCGCTTGTAAGTGGCGAACCTCCGCGCGAAGCCGATGGTCAGCGTCTCCGGATCGAAGGTGTGTTCGAGTTTGCGCAGCTCGCCGGGCGACAGGCCGTGGCGGGCGAACTGGTCGCGCAACCGGGAGCGCAGGAAACGCGCCAGGTGACGCTTCTGGGCGAGGTGAACCTCCCAGAGCGGGCCGTCGGGGGCGGCGAGGATGGCGTCGCGGCCTTCGGGACTCGTCACCACCTGCGGCCAGCGCTCCCCGAACCAGCTGGCGAAGAGCTCCTGGAGCTCGATCCCCAGCCAGCTCGGGTGGTGGACACCGTTGGTGATGGCGCGGATCTGCTCGTTTTCCGGCCGGTTGGCGGGAATCACGTGGTGCCACATCTTGGCCGAGACCTTGGCGTTGACCTCGGAGACGCCGTTGATCCGCGAGCTCGTGCGGATGGCGAGGGCCGTCATGTTGAGCGGCTGGTTGGGCTCGCCATGGTCGTTGTTGCCGAGTCCGAGCCACTGCTCGGGCTCGATGCCGATCTCGGCGCAGAGCGGATCGAAGTAGTCGTGGATCAACGGTGCGTCGAAGACCTCGTTGCCGGCCGCCACCGGAGTATGCGTGGTGAACACCGAAGTCCGGCGGAGCTCGGCGACCGT
>JBDSRU010000198.1:0-3138 GCA_039929145.1 Thermoanaerobaculia bacterium | reverse complement strand
CTGCTCGAGCTCGTCGCCGCCCTGGAAGAGGCCGCAGTCGACCAGGATCCGGCTGTCGCCGAACTGGAGCAGGGTGCAACTGCCGGTGACCGTGCCGCATGCTCCGACGAACGTGACCTGGCCCATGGTTCTCCTCCGCGACGCGGCGAGTCTAACAGTGGGAAACTACGATTGGCCCCGCTCCCGGGACCGGTTATCATGCGCGCAGAGATCGGGCCGGGCCGCGATCGGGCCGGCAAATTCTCTGGGAGGCGGAAATGTCCGACAACAAGGTAGTGGATCACGCGCGACAGGTGCTCGCTGATGCCGTCGACGGCACGCGGGACGTGATTGACGACGGCCTCGACGAGGCGCGCGAGCGTTTCGAAGGCGCGGCCGAGGATCTCGAGCGCAATGCCCGACGGGCGCAGCGCGAGGTCCGTCGCCGGGCGCAGCGGTTGGGTTCGGCAGCGCGCGAAAAGTACGACGCCGCGGCCGAGGGAGTGCGCGCCGGCTACCAGCGGGTGCGCCGTGACGCCGTGCAGGTGGGCGACAACGTCAACGAGTACGTGCGCGAGAATCCCGGCAAGTCGATTCTCATCGCGGCGGGCGTCGGCTTCCTCGTCGGCATGCTGGTGCGCGGCGGCCGTCGCCGCGACGACTCCTAGTCGCAATGGCGCACGAATCGGCGCGGGCCGGGCGGGCGTCGCGATACCACTCGTCGGGCAGCGAGCGCGCTGGCTCGGGTAGGGCTGCGCCCGCTGCCGACTATGCGGCCTTCGACGACGACTTCGACGATTTCGATGACCTCGACGATCTCGACGATCTCGACGAGTCGGGCTTGCGCGATTCGCTGCGCCACCGCCGGGTCTACGGCGGGCAAGGCGGCGACAGTTTGTCGTCGATGGCCGACGACCTGATCGACGACCTCATACCGCCGCAGGTCGATTGGCGCCAGATCGTGCTCCGCCATCCGTGGCCGGCACTGTTGCTGGCCGGCCTGAGCGGCTACCTGCTCGGCCGCAGCCAGGGAAAGACCCTGGTGCGCGCCCTCTCGGCGCTCGCCGTGGCGCGCGTCGAGTCGGAAGTGCTCGGACGAATCGAAGACGAGCTCGACTGAAAAAGACGCCTCGACGCAGACGCTGATCCGGCGTCCGCCTCCGCGCATCGAGACGAGACAGGGGTCCCCTCCGGTGCTCCGATCTCCTCCAGGAGTTGCCGCGCCTGAGGCGGCGAGAGCTCGCCTCCCAAGTGGCGCAGCAAGTTCCTCCTTTAGCCTTGGTTTTTTGTTTTTTCCTTTACCAGCAGCCTTTGCCTTTTTTGCTTGTCGAGGGAGTTTTCTCTTCTTCGTCGCAGCGTCGGGCCAGTTGAGCCGTCTAGGCTAGAGTCCCCAGAGGAGCCTCCACTGCGCACTCTCCTGCACCTGTCGGACATTCACTTCGGACCCAAACACCTGCCCGCAGTGTCGGCGGGCGTGGTGGAGCTCGCGGCGGCGCGGCGGCCGGATCTGGTGGTGATCTCGGGCGACCTGACGCTGCGCGCCAAGCCGGTGCAGTTCCGTGAGGCGCGGGCGTTCGTCGCGGAGCTCGAGCGCATCGCCCCGGTGATCTCGGTGCCGGGCAATCACGACGTCCCGCTCTACCGCGTCTGGGAGCGGCTGCTGCAGCCGTTCGGCGCCTGGCGACGACACTTCGATCGCGAGCTCGAGCCGGTTTTCCGCGACGACGAGATGCTGGTCGCCGGGGTGAACACCGCGCAGGCCTTCGCCCTCAAGGGCGGCAGGATCCGCCGCCGGCGGCTCGCCGAAATCGACACCCTGCTGGCCGAGGCGCCGGCGGAGCTTTTCCGCATCGTCGTCGCGCATCACCACCTGATCCGCCCGCCGGGCGTCGAGAGCGAGCATCCGGCCTGGAACGCCGGCGAGGCGATTGCGCGCTGGGGTCCTGGCAGGGTCGATCTCGTGCTCTCCGGTCACCTTCATCAGACCCTCGAGCTCCGCCCCTTCGGCGAGGACGGCTTTCTCGCCCTGCATACCGGGACGACCTCTTCCAGCCGGGGGCGCGGACCGGAGAGCGGCCGCAACAGCCTGCACTGGATCGAAATCGGACACGGCAGCTTTCGCGTCGAGCGCCACTTCTGGGAGAGCCAGTCCGGGCGATTCGAGATCGGCCTCGACCAGCGCTTCCGGCGGCGTCCGCCGCGTTAGCCCGCATTGCGGGCGTCATGAAACTGCGCAGCGGGGCCGCGGGGGCGGTATCATGGAGCCCTGAAGAGGAGGCGGCCGAAGCCGGCCGAACGCCATGGACAACTGGGAAATCGTCGAGACCGTCGGCACCGAAGAAGAAGCGGCACTGGTCGCCGGCTTTCTCGAAGCCGAGGGAATCGCTTCGCAAGTCGAATCGCTCCTGTTCCACCAGGAGCCGGCCACCTTCGGCGGGCTCAGCGAAGTGAGGATTCTGGTGCACACGGACGACGTCGAACGGGCCCGCCAGCTGATCGCGCAGCGCGAGGGCGGCGAAGTCCCTGCGGGAGACGTTCACAGTTGAGTCCGATCATCGAAGGCGGACGCCTCGGGCGCTATCAGATCTTGCGCATGCTCGGCGCGGGAGCGATGGGCGAAGTCTTCCTTGCCGAAGACCCGCAGATCGGCCGCCGCGTCGCGATCAAGACGGTCAAGATCGAAGAGGGCCGCCCGAACGAGATGGCGGAGCGCAAGCGTCGCCTCGAACGCGAGTCGCGCGCCGCCGGCAAACTGCTGCATCCGAACGTCGTGGCGTTGTTCGACGTCGGCGAAGACGCCGGTGTTCTCTACCTCGCCTTCGAGTGCGTCGAGGGTAGCGACCTCGCGCAACGCTTGGAGGTCGATCCGCCGCTCACTCTCCGCGAGGCGATCACCTACGTTCGCCAGGCTGCGGACGGTCTCGACTACGCCCACCGCCAGGGCGTGGTGCACCGCGACATCAAGCCTTCGAACCTGCTCATTTCTGCGTCGTCCGGCACGGTCAAGGTCAGCGACTTCGGCATCGCCAAGCTCAAGGACCAGACCTCGGACCTGACGATGACCGGGTCGGTGGTCGGCAGTCCGCACTACCTGTCGCCGGAGCAGATCCGCGGTGACGAGCTCGACGGCAGGAGCGACATCTTCTCCCTCGGTGTCCT
>JBDSRU010000197.1:0-8700 GCA_039929145.1 Thermoanaerobaculia bacterium | reverse complement strand
GGCGGCGGCGGCCGCCGCCGGCCTCGCCGCAGCGCGGGCGCTTTACCCGCAACGCCCGCGCGGCCTGCTTGCCGCCTGGATGCTGCTCGCCTTTGCCCCACCGCTGCTGCTCTATGCCGGACAGTTCTGGGTCGAGGTACCAGCTGCCCTCCTGCTCGCCCTCGTCCTGCGCGCCCTCGCCCGGCTCGATCCCGCACGCGGCGGTGTGACGCCGACCCGCGGAGCGCTCCTGGCGCTCGCACTGCCGCTCATCGCGCTGCCGTTGCTCAAGCTCCGTTTCCTCGCCCTCGCCCTGCCGCTCGGAGCGCTCGCTGCCCTGCGCCTGCGAGGTGCGGGGCGCAGGCGGCGGGAGTTGCTGGGGCTCGCCGCGGTGACCCTGGTCGCGCTCGGACTGTGGAACTTCTGGCGCTACGGCAACCCGCTGCGCATGTATGGCGGCGGTGACCTGGCGATCTTCGAAGTGCCGCTCGCCGATCAGTTGCGTGGCGACTTCGGTCTCTTTTTCGACCTCGCCTTCGGTCTGTTCGCGCTCGCGCCCGTCTGGCTGCTGCTCCTGCCGGCGCTGCTGCTCGCGATTCGGGCGAGCCTCGCGACTGCGGCTCGCGTTGGAGGCGATGCCAGAGGCCTTGCCGGCATGGGCGGCGGCGGCACAGACCCGGATCGCCGCGCGGGAGGGTTCGCTCCGCTGCCCGAGCTTGCGGCGCTCCTCCCCTATCTCCTGCTCATCGGGATGCGCCGGGAGTGGTACGGCGG
The DNA here is from genome assembly GCA_039929145.1 of Thermoanaerobaculia bacterium. Lineage (GTDB taxonomy): Bacteria > Acidobacteriota > Thermoanaerobaculia > Multivoradales > JAGPDF01 > JAGPDF01. Next base: position 7,947 of record JBDSRU010000197.1, on the reverse strand, counting down.
CTGGTCTCCGCCGTTCCGCTACGGCGTCGCCCTGCTGCCGGCCCTCGCGCTGCTCCTGCCACCGCTCTTCGCCCGTAAACGCCCGCATCCCGGACTGAACTTCCTGTGTGCGACGCTCACCGCGCTCTCCGGTGCGATCGCGCTCGTCTACCTCGTGCATCCCGCCTGGGCCTACAGCCTGGCCAACGGCTCCAGCCGGCTGCTCGACGAGCTGGCGGGCGATTTCGCGGTCGATCTGGTGCGGCTCCTGCCCTCGATGGTGCGCCTGCGCCCCGCCTCCTGGCTCGTGCCTGGAATCGTTACGCTGCTGGTGCTCGGGCTCGCGAAGCTGGGAGAGGTGCCCGCCCTCGACGGGGCCGGCGCGCCCGGCCGGGCCGGGCGCGTCCGACGCCAGCGTCGCGCAATGGGTGCGACGCGCTTCGTCTGGCCGCTCGCGGCGCTGGCACTGTTGATGGTCTGGAGCGGCCTGGTCACGGTCGCCGCGCGGCTCCCGACGACGCGCATCGAGTTCGAAGATGCCTGGGTCCGTCACCGGGGAGGCGCGCTCTATCCCGAGCGCTGGACGGTCGATCGCACCCGTTTCTCAGGCGGTTGGGCGATGCGCTCCGACGCCGAGGTCGCGGCGCGGCCGGTCGCTGGTGGCACGACCTGCCGCCTCTCGATCCGGCTCTTGTCGGCGGCAGGAGTCGAGGCACCCCTGAACCTCGAAGTGCGCGCCGGCGGGCGCCTGATCGCCAGCCTCTCCGTTCCTTCCGCGCCAGTGGGCGACGGGCCGGGTAACCGAGGAAGTGCCGGAGGAAGCGCCGGCGCAAGTGCCGGCGCAGAGCTATCCTGGGTGACGCTCGAGGTTCCGCCGTTCGCGCTCGGCGCTGGAGAGACGTTGAGCTTTCGCGCCGCCGGTCCGCCCCTCGAAGGGTCGCGCAGCTTCCTCGTGCTCGACCGCGCCGAGGTCGCCTGGCTATGAGGAGCCGCCCGAGGCTCTCCGTGATCGTGCCTTCGCTCGGACTCTCGCCATGGCAGACGGAGATGCTCGCGGCGTTGCGCCGCGAGCTCGATGGCCAACCGGCCGAGATCGTCTGGGTGCACCAGGGCGACGCCCCGCCGCCCGCACTCTCCGGTCCGGGCGAGCACCTCGTCCGCCTGCCACGCGCGGCCGGATTCGCCGTCGCCGCCAACCTGGGTGTTGCCGCCGCCGACTCGGGCAGCGCGACGATCGCGATCGTCAATGACGACCTCGTGGTCGAACCTGGCTGGCTCGCCGCGCTCGAGGTCGAGCTTACCCGCCGGCCGCGTGCCGCGGCGGTGCAGGGGGTCCAGCTCGAGCTCGCTCGACCGCAGCTCGTCGAAGGCTGCGGCCTGGGCTGGAACCGCTCCTGGCAGGCGGTGCAGGTCGCCGCCGGTGAGCCGGTGCCGGCGACGACCGATCCGCCCTTCGAGGTCTTCGGCGTTTCGGCGACCGCCGCCCTGTTCCGCCGCGAGGCGCTCGTTGCGATCGCTGGCGCCCGGACTTCGGAAGGAGATGCGGCACGCCTGTTCGACGAACGCCTCGGCAGTTACTACGAGGACGTCGAGCTCGCAGTCCGGCTGCGGGAAAACGAGTGGGAAAGCTGGTGCGTCCCGGCGGCGCGAGCCCGGCACGCCGGCCAGGCGACTGCGGGGCGCGCACCTCTGCGGCGCTGGCGTTCGATCTATCGCAACCGGCTGCTGGTGCTGCGCCATCTCCTCGGCGGCCGCTTCGCGACTGCGCTGCCCGGGCTCGCGACGCGCGACCTCCGCGACTTGCTACGCGCCGGTCTGCGTGGGGACGGCGCGCGTGCCCTGGGAGTGGTCGCCGGATGGGCCTCCGCGGTGCCGCAGCTCGCGGCGTTCGCGCCGCCCTCCGCGGGGGCGAACCGGCTTGCGCTCGCTGCCGCGGAACGCTTCCGGATAGGCTCGAAGACGTGACGCGACCGGAGCTCTCGACCATCGTCGTCGCCTGGCGAGCGGCCGACGATGTGGCCGAGCTCATCGCAACATGGCCTCGGGACCGGCGCTTCGAGCTCGTCATCGTGGATCAGGACGGAGAGCTCGCGGCGCGATCGCCGGGCGCCGGATCTTCGTCCGAGTCCATGGACCTGCCGCCGAACATCCATCTGCTGCGGCCCGACGGAAATCTGGGATTCGCCGGCGGCTCCAATCTCGGCGCGCGCTCCGCCGGAGCCGATTGGCTCTTCTTTCTCAATCCCGACGCGCGACCTGCGGCGGGCGCCCTCGAAGCGCTCTGCAGCGCCTTCGCGAGTCTCCCCCAGGCGGCCGGGCTGGTACCCCGGCTGATCGGATTCGACGGCGCTGCGCAGGCCGGCTGGCAGCTGCGGCGGCTGCCCTCGCCGCTAGCTCTCCTCGCCCATGCCCTGTTCTGGAATCCCGGCGGCGCAAGGGCGGTCGAGCCGGCCGCGGGGAGCCCGATCGAACAGCCGGCGGCGGCCGCACTGGCGCTTCGTCGCGGCGTCTTCGAGGCCCTTGGCGGATTCGACGAGGAATTCTTCCCCGCCTGGTTCGAGGATGTCGATCTCGCGCGCCGCCTGGCGGATCGCGGCCATCAGCTGCTCTATCTGCCGGCAGCGCTCTGCCGGCATCGGCAGGGGAGCTCTGTCGCGACACTCGGCTACGCGGCGTTTCTCACGGTCTACAATCGCAATCTCTGCCGCTACCTCGACAAGCACCACGGTCACGCCTGGTCGATCGCCTTTCGTGCTCTGGCCGGACCGGCGGCGCTGGCGCGCCTCCTCCTGCTGCCGTTGCGCCGGCCGCAGCGCGCCGCGACGCGCAGCCAGGCGGCGCAAGCCCTGCTCGCCGTCGCCCGCGGCTGCTTCTCCGGATGGGCACGGCCACGCGGCGAGACCGGAGAACCTCTTGAACCGCGCGAGCACCAGGAGTCTGGGGAGTCGTCGGCGTGAACCCGCTGCCCGTCGCACTCCTCATGGTCACCCACAACAGCGCCCCTGACCTGCCCGGCGGCCTCGCTGCCGTCGCCGGGCTTCAACCGGCGCCCCATGAGCTCGTCATCGTCGACTGCGCGAGCACCGACGGGAGTGTCGCAGAAGCTCACCGCGCAGCCCCGGCGACGATTCCGACGACGATTGCCGGGCTCGACGAGAATCTGGGCTTCGCCGGCGGAATGAATCGCGCGATCGCGCTCGCCAAGGCGCCGTACCTGCTGACACTGAACGCCGACGCGCGGGTCGCAACCGATTTTCTCGCGCCACTCGTCGCACGGCTCGAGGATCCGCGCCTCGCCAGGGTCGCCGCGGTGACCGGGCGGCTGGTTCGAGAGCGCCCCGGCGCGCAAAGCGCGGGGGCGCATTCCGCAGGCGTCGACACCCGCGTCGACGCCTGCGGAATGCGCCTGTCGTGGACCTGGCGGCACTTCGACCGCGGCTCCGGGGAGCCCGACCGCGGACAGTACGGTGCCGCGGAACGCGTCTTCGGCGCGACCGGCGCCGCGACTCTCTGGCGCCGGACGGCGCTCGAGGATGTCGCGATCGACGGCGAGATCTTCGACGAGCGCTACCACTCCTTCCGCGAAGATGCCGAGCTCGCTTTCAGGCTGCGTGAGCGCGGCTGGGAAATCCTCTATGAACCGGCTGCGGTCGCGACGCACCGCCGGCGGGTGCTCCCGGAACGCCGCGCCGCGTTGCCCGCGGCGGTGAATCTGCACTCGCTCAAGAACCGCTATCTGCTGCGCATCGACCACCAGACGCCAGGCAACTTCCTCTGGACGCTGCCTGCCACTCTGGCGCGCGATCTCGCCGCCCTCGCCTGGGTTCTGGTGCGCGAACGCAGCTCGTTGCCGGCTTATGCCTGGCTCTGGCAGAGACGGCGAGAGCTTGCGGCACACCGTCGCCTCGTGCAGAGCCGGCGCACCGTGCCACCGCGCGCCATCGGGCGCTGGTTCGTGCGCTCCGCGGAGCCGCTGTGAAGCCGCTCCGGGTGGCGCTCGTCGGCTCGCGCGGCATCCCCGGGCGTTACGGCGGCTACGAGACCATGTTCACCGAGCTCGCGCCGCGGCTGGTCGAACGCGGCTTCGAGGTCACCGTCTACTGCCGGTCGATTCCGGGGCGCGCCGCCGGCCCGCTGCGCGGAAAGGTACCGGCGCGCCGGATGCAATACCGCGGCGCCCGCCTCGTGCATCTGCCGACGATTCGCACCAAGCACCTGGACACTCCGGTGCATACCTTTCTGTCCTGTCTCCATGCGGCCGGCGAGCGCTTCGACGCCGCCCTGGTGGTGAACTCGGCCAACGCGCTCTTCCTGCCCTTGCTGTCGGCCGCCGGCACGCCTTCGGTTCTGAACGTCGACGGCATCGAGAAAAGGCGCGCCAAGTGGGGCGCTTTCGGACGCGCGGTCTTCGCGCTCTCCGAGCGTCTCGCTTGCTTCCTGCCCGACCGTCTGGTCACCGACGCCGAGGTGATTCGCACTCACTACCTCGCACGCTACGGAGCTCCTTCGACGATCGTGACCTACGGCGTCGAGGCGCGTCCGCTCTGGCAGAGCGGCGTGCTGAGGCGGCTCGGACTCGAGAAGCGGAACTACTTTCTCTACGTCTCGCGCTTCGAGCGCGAGAACAACCCGCATCGCGTCGTCGAGGCCTTCGCGCGCGTCGGCGGCGAGGTTCCTCTCGTCATGGTCGGGGGAGCTCCTTATGCCAGCGCCTTCATCGCCTCGTTCAGCAAAGGCTCCGATCCGCGCATCCGCTTCCCTGGTCCGATCTACGGCCGCGGCTACCGCCAACTGCTGTCGCACGCCCTGGTCTACATCCACGCCACCGAGGTCGGCGGCACCCATCCGGCGCTCGTCGAGGCGATGGGCTACGGCAACTGCCTGGCGGTGAACGACACGCCCGAGAACCGCGAGGTGGCCGGTGACGTCGCGCTCTATTTCCGCGCCGATGCTCCAGCGACGCTCGCGTCCCTGCTCGAGCGCCTCCGCGCCGACCCGCAGGAGATCGCCCGCCGCGGCCGCGCCGCCGCTCTTCGTGCGGTACAGCGCTACAACTGGGAGACGATCGCCGACCTCTACGCCGGTCTGCTGGAGGAAGCGGCGGGAGCGGCGCCCGGGCCATCAGCGCGGATCGGCTAGACTTCTCCTCCGGCCCGACTGATGCTCAAGCAGCAAGCCCGACTCATCGCCAGCCTCGTCTTTCTGCTCGACCTCGTCCTGATCTCGGCGGCGTTCTTTCTCGCCCACGCCCTGCGCAGCCAGTTCCTGCCGGCACTGGGTGGCCGCTGGATCCCCGGAGCGCTCTATCCGGTCGAGCGCTACCTGCCGCTCCTGCCGCTGGCGCTCGTGCTCTGGTCGGTGCTGCTCTGGTCTTCGGGCCGTTACCGCTCCCATCGCACCGTGCCGGTGCTCGACGAAGCCACCGCGATCGTGCGCATCACCGTCACCGCCTCGATTCTCTTTCTGCTCATCGTCTGGGCTTTCAGGCTCGACGAGCGCCTGCTCGACGATGACCGGTTGAGCCGGATTTGGATCGCGCTCTTCGCCTTTCTGACCGGCGCCTTCCTGCTGTCCGAGAAGCTCGCGCTGCGCATCAGCTCGCGCTACGTGCGGGCACACGGCTTCAACTACCGCACGGTACTCATCGTCGGCGCCAACGAAGCGGCGCGGTCGATGGCGGCGTCGATCCTCGGGCACCGGTTCTGGGGCTATCGTGTCGCCGGATTCGTCGCCGACGAGGACGAGGAGATGCCCGCCACGCTCGGTGGCCTGCCCGTGCTCGGGCGAGTCGGCGAGATCGGCAGGATCGTCGAAGCCCAGATCATCGACGAGGTGCTCTTCGCCATCGACCGGCGCGACTTCGACCGCTTCGAGGACCTCTTTCTCGTCCTGCAGGAGCAGGGGATCATCACCCGCTTCGCACTCAACTTCTTCCCCCATGCCAAAGCCAGCGTGCAACTCGAGGACTTGGACGGTGTGCCGCTGCTGACTTTCTCGACCGGACCCACGAGCGTCGGCGGTCTGCTCTTCAAACGCTCGCTCGACATCGTCATGGGCGGCGCCCTGCTGGTCCTCGCCCTGCCGATCCTCGCCGCGCTCGCGCTCCTCATCCGCCTGTCGTCTTCCGGCGCGGTGCTCTTCCGGCAGACACGCTGCGGTAGAAACGGCCGCCTGTTCACGCTCTACAAGTTCCGCACCATGATCGCCGACGCCGAGGGCCGCAGGCGCGAGATCGAGCATCTGAACGAGATGGATGGGCCGGTCTTCAAGGCCCGGAACGACCCGCGAATTACGCGTTTCGGGCGCCTGCTGCGGAAGTTCAGCCTCGACGAGCTGCCGCAGCTGTGGAACGTGCTCAAGGGCGACATGAGCCTCGTCGGGCCCCGCCCGCCGATACCCGAGGAAGTGGCGCAGTACGAACGCTGGCAGCGCCGCCGGCTGGCGATGAAGCCCGGTCTCACCTGCCTCTGGCAGGTCTCGGGCAGGAACGAGCTCGACTTCGACCAGTGGATGAAGCTCGACCTCGCCTACATCGACAACTGGTCGCCCTGGCTCGATTTCAAAATCCTCGCCCGCACCGTCCCGGTCGTGCTTTCCGGCAAGGGCGCCTCCTAGCCCCCACAGGCTAGGCGAATCCGGCTGCAGTCCGATATCGTCCCGCCTCCTCTCATGCAGCCCGTTCGACCCTTCCGCCGCGCCCTCACCGGGTTCGCTCTCGTCCTTGGAACGCTCGGGGTCACCCCGATCGGCGCCGAGAAGCTCGAGATCGAAGAGCTCGCGACCTCGCCGGTCGAACTGACGGCACCGTTTGCCGAGGCGGCACTGGTCGCGGGCTCGACCGCCGAGGTCGCCTGGCGGCCGCTTGCCGGCTTCGACGAGCTCGCCGGCGCCGAGGAGTGGGAGGCGTTTCTTTCCGTCGACGGCGGGCGGACCTATCCCGTCCGCCTGACACCGCACCTCGACCTCGCCCGGCGGCGGTTCGTCTTTCGAGTTCCCGACTTGCCGAGCGACTCGGTACGGCTCCTCCTGCGCTTCGGCGATGAACACGAGGAACGCGCGATACGCCTGCCAGTGCCGCTGCGGATCGTGCGCGCGGCCGCTCCACCTTCCGTGGCTGCGGCGCTCGACAACGCGCCCGCCCTCGCGCCCGGTGAATCCGCGCTCCCGGGCGGTGCCGGGGTCTTGTTCTGGATCGAGGGCGGACGCGACGGTTCGGACTTGCGGGCGCGCGATGCCGTCCCGAGCGGTGCCCACGGCGCGCAGAATCCGGTGCTCTTCGCTGCCGAAGAGGCGTCGCTCGGCAGCGACGAGAGCGACGGCTCGAGGCTCGTTGCCCGAATGGGCCTCACGACCCATCCCGCGGCACGCGACCGGCGAAACGCCGTCGTCGCACACTCCGGGCCTCTCGTCAGTACAGACATTCTCCTTCTCATCCAGCGCCGGAACGAATAGACCGGGACGACGCACTTTCGCGTCGTGTCGCTCCCGTTCCCGCCGGCGGATTGTCCGCCGCGGGTATTCGTACTTTCGCTGCACGCCCGCCTTGCGGTGCGCGCGCCTATCTCGCATGAGGAGTTCCGATGTCCCTTCACTTTCATCTCACGGCCCGTCGCGGCGTGCTGTTCCCCGCCCTGGGTGCGTTTACCCTGTTCGCTGCTCTTTGCCTGTCCCCGGTCGCCGCTCAGACCGACGACTCCGCTGCTGCCGCGGCCGACGCCGCCGCAGCTCCGGCAGCCGTTTCCGAGACCATCCAGGTCGTCGCGACCCGGGTTCCCGAAGCCGTCGAGCCGGTACCGGCTGCGATCACCGTCATTTCCGGCGACGAGCTGCGGGCTCGCGGGGCCGACGATCTGCCCAGCGCTCTCGCGCTGGTCGCCGGCATCTCGATCGGCCCCGGCGGCGACGGCGGCCCGGCGAGCGCGGTGCCCGAGATCTGGGGCCTGCGCGAGTTCGACGCCTTCCTCCTGA
>JBDSRU010000196.1:0-20433 GCA_039929145.1 Thermoanaerobaculia bacterium | reverse complement strand
GACTGCGCGCCGAACGGGACCTTGCTCTGCCTCGGATCTGGGCGTTTCCGGGTGCAAGCGGAGTGGCACGACTTCGCCGGTCGAACTGGAAGCGGGACAGCGACGCCCCTGAGTGACGAGAGCGGGTATTTCTGGTTCTTCGAACCGGAAAATCTTGAGCTGGCCGTAAAGATCGTCGACGGTTGCGCCTTCAACGATCGCTTCTGGATTTACGCCGCCGGGCTTACGAACCTCGCGGTCGACCTGATTGTCGAGGACACCCTGCAGCAGCAGACCTGGTTTCGAACCACCTACCTGGGCGAAGCGTTTCCGGCATTTCTGGACTCTTCGGCCTTCTCCACCTGCCCCTGACCCCAGTCAGCCCGGCGTCCTGACCGGCACGCGCCGGGATTTGTGGTTGACTTAGTTCATCGCGCTGGTCATCCTGATCTCATGAAGACCGTGAGCGTCCATGAGGCGAAGACGCACCTCTCCAAGCTCCTCGATCGGGCTCATGCCGGCGAGGAGGTCATCATTTCCAAGAGCGGCCGGCCCCACGCTCGGCTCTGCCCGCTGCAGGCACCGGCGCGCCGCGGGCCCGGTCTGCTCCACGGCAGGGTCGCCGAGGATCTGTTCGCTCCTCTTCCGGAAGAGGAGCTCGCCGCGTGGGAAAGTTGAGGTTCCTGCTCGACACGCACGCCCTGCTCTGGTGGCTCTTCGACGACCCGAGGCTCTCGCCGGCGGCGCGCGAGGTCGTCGCCGAACCTCAAAACGAGATCTTCGTTTCCGCCGCCTCGGCCTGGGAGATTGCCACCAAGTTCCGCCTGGGAAAGCTCGCCGTCGCGACCGAGCTCGTCCAGGACATCGACGGTTGGATACGGCGCGCCGGCTTCGCCGCCCTGCCGGTCGCGATCGTTCACGCGCAACGAGCGGGCGCCTGGCCTCACCCTCATCGCGACCCCTTCGACCGCATGCTCGCGGCGCAGAGCTCGATCGAGGAGCTGCAGCTGATCACCCAGGACCCGGCGTTCGAGAGCTTCGGCATCCGCGTCTTCTGGTGATGTCCTGCCGTCCTGGCACGGCCTCGCCGTTGGCAGCTTCCAGCTGACCCGCCCCTGACCAAAGGCAGGCCCGCGGCCGCACCAACGCGGGTCGTTGCGGTTTGCAACGCATCACAGACTCTCCCTGTACTTTTCGAGACAAGGAGATGTCGATGCGCCACCGTGACCTGGGTTTCAAGCTCGCCGCCCTCGCAGGAGTCTTCATGCTGGGCTCCACGCTCGCCGGCGCCGACGCCTTCCGCGTTGCCGACATCAACACCACCGACATCGACTTCGACAGCTTCCGGGTCGTTCCCGGCGTCACGCTCGGCGGCGCCGTGATCTTCGGCCTCGGCACCGAGACGGATCGTCTGCAGCTCTGGCGCTCCGACGGCACCGCCGCCGGGACGGCGCTCGTCAAGAACATCTTCCCGGGTGAGACGGGCGGACAGCTCGACCAGATCGTCAAACTCGGCGGGCTCGCCCTGTTCCACGGCGAAGATGCCGCCGGCGGGAGAGAGCTCTGGCGCTCGGACGGCACCGCGGCCGGGACCTTCCGGCTGATCGACATCCGGCCGGGGCCGGACGGCTCGGGCCCGACGGATCTCGTCGTAGTCGGTTCCACTCTGTACTTCACGGCCAATACGCCCGCGACCGGCGTCGAGCTCTGGAAGAGCGACGGCACCGCAGCCGGAACGGTCCTGGTCAAGGACATTCAACCCGGGACGGCGAATTCCTTCCCGCAGAATCTCGTCGCGGTGGGATCGACCCTCTTCTTCAACGCCAACGACGGCGTCGCCGGAGACGAGCTCTGGAAGTCGAACGGCACGCCGGCAGGCACGGTGCGGGTGAAGGACATCCTCTCCGGCGCCGACGGCTCCGAGCCGCACGAGCTCACCGCGGTCGGGTCGACGCTCTTCTTCGAGGCCAAGGGGTCCGTCGACGATGGCGAGCTCTGGAAGTCCGACGGAACGGAAGTCGGCACCGTGCTGGTCAAGGACATCAATCCCGCCGCCGGCTCCTTTCCGTTCGTTCTGCGCGCCGTGGGCGCACAGCTCTTCTTTCTAGCGGACGACGGCACGACGGGCTACGAGCTCTGGAAGTCGAACGGCACCCCGGGAGGGACCGTCCCGATCGAGGAGATCGTCCCCGGGCCCGGCGGCGTCTCGCCCTACGACGAGAACACTGGCGTCGCGGTCCTCGGATCGGTGATGATGATCAGTCTCGACGATGACGGCGTCACCGGCGAGGAGCTCTGGCGCACGGATGGCACGGCCGGCGGGACGTTTCAGATCTCCGACCTCGTACCGGGGCCCGACGGCTCCTTTCCGGAGAACTTCATCGTCCTCGGCTCCACCATGCTCTTCAACGCATTCGACGAAACCGATGGAGCGGAGCTCTGGCGGACCGACGGAACGATCGCCGGCACCGCGCTCGTCGGGGATCTTCTACCCGGCCTCGAGGGCAGCAGGCCTTTCCTCTTCTCCGCCATCGGCTCCATCGCCCTCATGTCTCGCAACACCTCGGACATCGACCGCGAGATCTGGCGTACGGACGGCACCCTGGGCGGTACGTTCGCCCTCGTCGATCCGACGCCGTTCGACACCACTTTCAGTGCACCCAACGAACTCACCGACTCGGGTGGGACGCTCGTTTTTGGCGCCGACGACGGAGTGCACGGGCGGGAGCCCTGGCGCTCGAACGGCACCGCGGCCGGAACTGCCCTGATGCTCGACATCAAACCGGGCAGCTTCGACTCATCCCCGGGGGAGTTCACCGTTTCAGGGAACCGCACGTTCTTCTCGGCGACCGGTCCGGAAGGCAACGAGCTTTGGAAAAAGACGATCGCCGGCGCGATCCTGGTCGAAGACATCCGCCCGACGACCACCAGCTCCTTCCCCAAGGACCTCATCGACATCGACGGCACGCTCTACTTCTCCGCCGACGACGGTACAAACGGGCGGGAGCTCTGGAAGTCGAGCGGCACCGCCGCCGACACCAGTCTGGTGTTCGATCTCGAGCCCGGTACGGGCGCCGGCAGCGCTTTCCCCATCGCCGACTCCGGCACCTTCGGCAACGGCATTCTCTTCGGCGCTTTCACCACCGCGACCGGCGGCGAGCTCTTCACTTCGGACGGTACCGGCCCGGGAACCGACCTGGTCGCAAACCTGAATCCGGGCACCGGCAGCTCCTCTCCGGGAAACTTCCACATCTCCGGCACGGCGGTCCTGCTCAGCGCTGAGACCGCGACCACGGGCACCGAGCCCTGGGCGATCATCGACGCCGGCATTGGGGGCTACGTCCCGGTCGCCCTCGGCGACCTCAACCCGGGAACGACCGATAGCAACCCGCGCGAGTTCACCGTTGCGGCGGCGACGATCTTCTTCAACGCCGACGACGGCAGTCACGGCCGCGAGCTCTGGAAGACCGGCGGTTCCGCGGCGACCACCGTGCTCCTGAAGGACACGTTCACCGGCGTGGGTTCCGGAGCGGTGACCGAGCTCACCAACTTCGCCGGCCGGCTCTTCTTCCGCGCCTGCGACGCGACGGCTGGGTGCGAGCTCTGGACGAGTGACGGCACGACCGGGGGGACGCAACTCTTCAAGGATCTCCTGCCAGGCCCCGGCAGCGGCAATCCGGACTTCCTCACCGTGGCGGGCGACGATCTCTGGTTCTCGGCCTGCGACGAAATCGCCGGCTGCGAGCTCTGGGTGAGCGACGGCACGCCGCAGCGCACGCGGCGGTGGAGCGACATCCACCCCGGCTTCCAGTCCTCGAATCCGCATGCCAATCGGTCGCGGGTTGGAGACACGCCGTTCGTTGCAAGCGCCGGCCGGCTCTACTTCGCCGCCGACGACGGCAGCGGCGACGAGCTCTGGGCGGTGGCGGAATTCCTCTTCGACGACGGCTTCGAGAGCGCCACGACCGCGGCCTGGAGCGCGACCGCCCCGTAGCTCCGGCCGCGGCGACGCGCTGCGGCCTGGGCTCTGCGAGTCAGACCGCGTCGCGTTGGGCCTGTCGGCGTTGAATACGGTCGCGGGTGCGCGCCATGCGGCCCGAGATCGTCACGTCGTAGAGCCGCTCGAGGCATTCGGTGAGGCGGACTTCGAGCGCGAGTCGCGGCACGATCTCCAGCCGGGCGACCGCAGCCAGGCCGTCGAGAAGCGGCATGGAGCCCGGGTCGAGCATCGCGACCTCGAGGATGCGACCTTTGCGGGCGAGCGGCACCGCGTGCGCGACGAGCGCCGCCCGCGCCGGCAACAGGGCGGCGTTCCCACGCGGCAACCCGGCGAGGGTCGCGGCATCGACGGTATCCACCTTGAGCTGGGCACCGAGCGCGGCGAGGAGCGTCGCCTCGTCGACGAGTCCCGAGTCGAGCAGGCAGGTCCCCAGCCGGCCGCCGTCGTTGGCCTGACGTTTCAGCGCGCCCTCGACCTCGGCTCCCGAGAGGATGCCGAAGAAGCGCAATGTTTCGCCCAGTTTCGGGCGGCGGATGAAGTGCGGCACGTTGAGTGCGAGTTCCATGGCAGATCTCCCGGGGCGACGAGTGCATCCAGCCCTTACCCATACAGGCGAGATCCGTGGCCACCACGTGCCATTGCGTACAATGCGTGAATGCCCTCTGCGCACAGTGCACCCGTCCACATCGTCGGCGGAGGGCTCGCCGGCAGCGAGTGCGCGTACCAGCTCGCTTCGCGGGGGGTGCCGGTGGTGCTCCACGAGATGCGACCGGTGCGCCCGACTCCGGCGCACAAGACAGGCGACTTCGCCGAGCTCGTGTGCTCTAACTCGCTGCGCAGCGACGATCCGGAGCACGCCGCGGGCCTCCTCAAGCGCGAGATGGAGCTCTTCGGATCGCTGATCATCGGCACGGCCCGGGAAGCCGCCGTTCCCGCGGGGAGCGCCCTCGCGGTCGATCGCGATGTCTTCGCCGCGGCTGTGTCGGCGCGGCTCGAAGGGCTTCCCGGCCTCGAGATCCGGCGCGAGGAGGTGACCGACCTCGCAGCGCTCACCGACCAGTTCGACACCGTGCTCGCCACCGGTCCGCTCACCTCGCCGGCGCTCGCTGCACAGCTCGGGGAGCTCCTCGGCGGCGACTACCTCTACTTCTACGACGCCATTGCGCCGATCGTGGACGGCGAATCGCTCGACATGACGAAGCTGTTCTGGATGTCGCGCTACGGCAAGGGCAACGGCGACGACTACCTGAACTCGGGGCTCGACAAGGAGCAGTACGCCGCTTTTCACCAGGCGATCCTCGATGCCGAAGTGCTGCCACTCCACGATTTCGAGAAGGCGCTCTTCTTCGAGGGCTGTCTGCCGATCGAGGAGCTCGCGCGGCGCGGCGAAGGAACCCTGCGCTTCGGGCCGATGAAACCGGTCGGCCTGCGCGGCCTCGACGGCCGCCGGCCCTGGGCGGTGATGCAGCTGCGGCAGGAGAACCTCACCAAGAGCCACTTCAACCTGGTCGGTTTTCAGTCGCGCATGAAGTGGCCCGACCAGCAGCGCGTCTTCCGCATGCTCCCGGGGCTGGAAAACGCCGAGTTCGTCCGCCTCGGACAGATCCACCGCAACACCTTCATCAACTCGCCGAGCCACCTCACGAGCGACTACCGGGTCCGCAAGTCGCCCCGCCTGCGGCTCGCCGGCCAGATCACCGGTGTCGAGGGCTATCTCGAATCGGCCGCGACCGGCCTCGCGGTGGCGCTCTACCTGGTGCTCGAACGGCGGGGAGGGGGCGCAGCCCCCGTGGATCCAGCGGCCGACCCTGCCGCGGCGTCTCTCCCGTTCCCCGCCACCACGGCGCTCGGCGCCCTGGCGCGCCATCTGACCGAGTCCGACCCCAAGCACTTCCAGCCCGCCAACATCCACTACGGCCTGTTCACGCCTGTCGAGCCGCTGCCGCGCAAGGACGAACGCCGCGGCGTCTACGCCCGGCGCGCGCTCGATGCGCTCGCCGGCTGGAAAGCGCAATGCGGGCTCTGATCGCCCGCTTTCTCGCTCACCTCGAAGGCGAGCGGGCGCTTTCGGAGCACACGTTGCGCGCCTACGAAGGAGATCTCGTGCGCTTTCTCGACTTTCTCTCGGTCGAGTACCTGAGCACCCCGGAGGAAGCGATCGACCTCGCCACCATCGATGCCATCGCGGTGCGCTCCTTTCTCGCCGCGCTGGCTCGCGACCACGGCCGGCGCAGCCAGGGGCGGGCCCTCTCCGCCCTGCGGACCTTCTTCCGCTGGGCCTGCCGCGTCGGCGAGGCGAGCACGAATCCGGCGCAGCGCGTGCGCACTCCGAAGGCGCCACAGCTCCTGCCCCGGCACCTGCGGCCGGGAGAGATCGAGGCGCTCCTCGGAGCACCGGCGGGCGACGAGCCGATGGCCCAGCGTGACCGCGCCATCCTGGAGCTGCTCTACGCCACGGGCCTCCGGGTGGCCGAGCTGGTCGGCCTCGACTGGCGCGACCTCGAGCTCAAGGAGCGCGTCCTGCGCACCCTCGGCAAGGGGGGCAAGGAGCGCATGGTGCCTTTCGGGAGACCGGCCCAGGCGGCCCTGCGCGCCTGGCGGACCGGGTGGTCGACGCTGCGCGAGCGCCGCGCCGCGGACCTCTCGGCGCCCGCCGAGGAACCGCTGTTCATCAATCTGCGCGGCGAGCGGCTCACCGACCGCTCCGTGCGCCGCGTCCTCGATCGCTATGTCGCGGCAACGGCAACGGCGAGCGGCGTGCATCCCCATACCTTGCGTCACACCTTCGCCACCCACCTGCTCGAATGCGGTGCCGACCTGCGGGCCATTCAGGAGCTCCTCGGTCACAGCTCGCTTTCGACCACGCAGCGCTACACGCACGTCGATATCGAGCGCCTGCAGAGCGTCTACCGCGATGCCCATCCCCGCGCCCGGACTTCGGGCCGCAGTCGTCCGACGGGAAACGCCGTCGCGGAAGCGAACGCCTCCCCCGCCGCCGGACGCGAGGAACCCGCGTGATCGATGTCGCCCTCGTCACCTGGCGCGAGCTCCCGGAGCTCTTTCCCGACGACCAGCCGCTCGCCCGGGCGCTCACCGCGGCGGGGCTCGATGTCGGAATCGTCAGCTGGGACGACCCCGGCTTCGACTGGTCGAGCACCCGGATGGCCCTGTTGCGCTCGCCCTGGGACTACTATCACCGCGCTGAAGAGTTCCTCGCCTGGGCGGAGCGCGCCGCTGAGGCGACGCTTCTCGTCAATCCGCTCCCGCTGGTGCGCTGGAACCTGCACAAGGGCTACCTCGTAGAGCTCGCGTCTGCGGGCGTGCCGGTGGTGCGGACGGCGGTCGTTCGACGCTCGCAAGGCTACGCATCCGGCGGCTACGCCGCTCTCCTCGCCCACCACGGCTGGAGGGACACCGTCGTCAAGCCCGCGATCTCGGCCGACTCCTGGGAGACGATCGTCGTGCGAGCGGACGTGCCGGAGCGCGGCGAGGAGCATCTCGCGCGCCTCCTCCCCGAGCGCGACATGCTCGTCCAGCCTTACCTCTCCTCGGTCGAGACCTACGGCGAGCGCTGCCTCGTCTACATCGACGGGCGCTATTCGCATGCGGTGCGCAAGAACGCGCTCACCCTGGGCGGACGCTGGGCGGGCCTACCGGAAGGCGCGCCGGTCGAAGCGGCGGCCGACGAACTGGCGACGGCGGAGTGCGTGCTCGCCGCGGCCCGCGCAGCGACCGGCGTGCGCGACGCGCTCTACGCCCGCGTCGACCTGACGCGCGACGCTTCGGGAGCGCCGTTGCTGCTCGAGCTCGAGCTCACCGAGCCCACCCTCTTTCTCGCCGACGCGCCGGCGGGGCTCGAGCGTCTGCTGGAGGGAGTGGCCGCGCGCCTCGCCGGCCAGAGCCCGGCCTGATAGGCACCCCCCGGCGCCCGAATTGCGAGTAGTGTAGAAGCGCACACAACAGGAGCCGCCGAGATGGACGATTCCAGGCCGCCGTCGGAAAGCGGGCCGCGCTTGCCAGCGACCGGAGCCGAGCTCTCGGCCGGCGCCCACTATCGCGTCGCCTTCGACAACAGCCACGAGGCGATCGTCATCGTCCAGGACGGTCTCCTCAAAGTAGCCAACGCGGCGGCGGCCCGCATCACCGAAACACCGCTTGCTGAGCTCCTCGGCAAGACCTTCCTCGAACTCATCCATCCCGACGACCAGCGTTACGTCCAGGCTCTCTATGAGCGGCGTCTCGCCGGCGACACTGCCGAGCGCACCATGGTGGCGCGCATGCTGCGCCCCGGCGGCGGCATCGTGACTCTCGAAGCGCATTCGATGCCGGTGCAATGGAACGACCGGCCGGCGGTGCTCGCCTTCCTCGGCGATGTCACCGATCGCGAACAGGTACGGAGCGATGCCCTCGAGATGAGCCGACGCCTGGCGCGGATCGCCGAGGTCGCGCCGTACTTCCTCTTCATCTACGACTTCGACCTCGGACGAGACGTCTACATCAACCGCTCGGTGCCCGCGGCGCTCGGCTACTCTCCGGCGGAGGCCGCGGCGCTGGGACCGTATCCGTTCGACAAGCTCTGCCATCCCGACGACATGGCCGCGGCGCTCGACCGCGACACGCGCTGGCGGGGATTCGTCGACGGCAGCTCCCTGACGGTCGATTTCCGGATGCGCCATCGCAACGGCGAATGGCGTTGGTTCCGATCGCACAACACGCCCTTTCTGCGCGACGACAAGGGGCGCATTCAGCAGATGCTCGGCATGACGCAGGACGTCACCGAGAGCAAGCGCAGCGAAGAGCTGTTGCGACGCACCGAGCGACTCGAAAGCCTCGGACTGCTGGCCGGCGGCATTGCCCACGATTTTTCGAACCTCCTGACGCCGATCGTCGGCAACGTCGAGCTGCTGCTCGATCGCCTGCCCGAGAACTCGCCGCTGCGCGATCGCGCGCTCGCCATAAGCGCCGCGGCCGACCGCGCCACCGAGCTCGCGCGCCAGCTCCTTGTCTATGCCGGCCGTGGCGAGATCGAACCGCGCCCCATCGACCTCAACGCGCTCATCGAGGACGTCGTCCACCTGCTGCGCGCGCTTTCGACCCTCACGACCCACACCCGCATGGACCTCGCGCCGCGACTGCCTGCGATCAGCGGCGATTCGAGCCAGTTGCGCCAGGTGATCCTCAACCTGCTCTCCAACGCCCACGACGCCAACTCCGCGCCGACTCCCCAGCCCGCGCTGCCCGGAGCGCCGGCGCTCCCCGAGGAGCCCAAGCGGGTGATCGTGCGCACCCGGCGCGTCGAGCTCCGCCCCGCGGATCTCGGAACGCTCCTGCTGGGCGATGGCATGCGCCCGGGCCCGGCGGTCCTCCTCGAAGTCATCGACAACGGCAGCGGCATGGACGCCGAGACACTCGAGCGCCTCTGGGAGCCATTCTTCACCACCAAGGAGCGCGGCCGCGGTCTGGGTCTGCCTTCGGTGTTGGGAATCCTGCGCGCCCATCACGCCGGCATCGCTCTCGAGTCGCACCCGGGATCCGGTACGCAGTTTCGCGTCTACTTCTCGGAGGCAGAGGCGTCGGAGACGCACGGTCGCTCGCTTCCCGGTTGATACAATGACCGTCCGATGTCCCGAATGCGTTCAACGACGGTCCTGCTGGTGCGCCGCGACGGACGCGTCGCGATGGTTTCAGACGGCCAGGTGACCCTGGGCAACGCGGTCATGAAGTCGGGCGCCGCGAAGGTGAAGCGCGCCGGCAAGGGCCGTGTGCTGGTCGGTTTCGCCGGCGGCGCCGCAGACGGCCTGGCGCTTTTCACCCGTTTCGAAGGCAAGCTCGAGGAGTTCAACCAGAACCTCGAACGCGCCGTCGTCGAGCTCGCCAAGGACTGGCGCACCGACCGTGTGCTGCGCCAGCTCGAGGCGGTGATGATCGTCGCCGACGCCGAAAAGAGCTTCCTCGTATCGGGCACCGGCGATCTCCTGCAGCCCGACGATGACGGCCTGCTGGGGATCGGTTCGGGCGGCAACTTCGCCCTCGCCGCTGCCCGGGCGCTGCTGCGCCACACTTCGCTCTCCGCGCAGGAAGTCGCCCGCGAGGCGATGCGGATCGCAGCCGAGCTCTGCATCTATACCAACGACCGCCTGACCCTGGAAGAGCTATGACCGCCCCGCCCGTGGACGCTCCACGTCCTGCCGCCGAGCGCTCGGAGCTCGCGCTCGACAACCTGACCCCCCGCCAGATCGTCGTGGAGCTCGACAAGTACGTCGTCGGCCAGCGCGCCGCCAAGCGTTCAGTAGCGATCGCCCTGCGCAACCGCTGGCGCCGCCAGCAGCTCCCGCACGAAGTCGCCGACGACATCGTGCCCAAGAACATCCTGATGATCGGTCCGACCGGCGTCGGCACGACGGAGATTGCACGCCGGCTGGCGCGGCTCGCCAAAGCTCCGTTCCTCAAGGTCGAAGCCTCGAAGTTCACCGAGGTCGGCTATGTCGGCCGCGACTGCGAGTCGATCATCCGCGACCTCACCGAAATCGGCGTCGCCATCGTGCGCGAGGAGCGCCGCGCCACGGTCGCGGCCAGCGCCGCCGAGCGCGCGGAGGAACGTCTGCTCGACCTGCTCCTGCCCCCCGGCCCGCCGCCGGGCGCCGCCGTGCTGGGAACTTCCGGCGCGCCGACGCCTGGCGCAGGCGCGCCGCCCGATGCCGCCGCGCCACCCGAGGATGCGCACTCGACGCGCGAGAAGCTGCGGGAGCGCCTGCGATCCGGCGCACTCGACGGACGAGTGGTCGAGATCGAGGTCGAGGATGGCTCGGGGCCGTCGCTCGAGATGTTCACGCCGCAGGGCGTCGAGGAGATCGGCCTCAACCTCAAAGAGATGATGCCGGGCCTGTTCTCGCGCCGACGACGGCAGAAAGCGACCGTTGCCGAGGCTCGCGAGACGCTGCTCGCCGAGGAGGCCGAGAAGCTCATCGACCGCCACCAGCTGGCGCGCGACGCCCGGGCGCGGGTCGAGCAGACCGGAATCGTCTTTCTCGACGAGATCGACAAAATCGCCGGCCGGGAGGGCTCCAGCCACGGCCCGGACATCTCGCGCGAAGGCGTGCAGCGCGACCTCCTGCCGGTCGTCGAAGGCACCACGGTCGCGACCAAGTACGGCCCGGTGAAGACCGATCACATCCTGTTCATCGCCGCCGGCGCCTTTCACGTCGCCAAACCTTCCGATCTCATTCCGGAGCTCCAGGGCCGCTTTCCAATCCGCGTCGAGCTGGAGGCGCTCACCGAGGCGGACTTCGTGCGCATCCTCACCGAGCCTGAGACCGCGCTCACCAAGCAGTACACCGCACTCCTCGGCGCCGAAGGGCTGACGATCCGGTTCAAGGACGACGCCATTGTCGAGCTCGCCCGCATCGCCGTCGAGGTCAACCGGTCGACCGAGAACATCGGTGCCCGGCGCCTCGCCACGGTCATCGAGCGCCTGCTCGAGGAAGTCTCGTTCGAAGCTCCGGACATGTCCGGCATGGAACTCGATATCGACGGCGCCTTCGTGCGCAGGATTCTTGATGACATCGTTCAGAATCAGGACCTCAGCCGCTATGTTCTCTAGACCGACGACCGCTCCTCACGCCCTCCGCTTCGGCGCGCGGCGACGCGCAGGCGTCTCTGCCGTTGCCGGCCTCGTTCTGCTCGCCCTGCCGCTCGTAGGCTGCGGCAAGAAGGGCGACCCGATGCCGGCGCCGCGCACGATTCCGGCCGCCGCCACCGACCTCAAGGTGCGCCAACGCGGCCTCGAAGTGGTGGCCGAATTCGGCTATCCGAAAGCGACCGTGGCCGGGCTGCCGCTCCAGGGCCTCGACCAGGTGACGCTCTATGTTCTCGAGCGGCCGGTCTCCGCCACTGTCGCTGCGACGCCGGTGGCTCCGACACCTCAGGCGGCTCCGGCGCCTTCGACCGGCGCTGCGCCGACGGCCGCCGTGTCACCTCCAGCGACTCCTGCGACCGCTCTCGTGATGCCTGACCCGCGCGAGTTTGTGGTCGCCGCCAAGCCGTTCCTCGCACTCTCCGGCGCCGAGCTCGCGAGCGCCATCTCCGGCGACCGGATCACCCTTCGCTTCCGGCTTCTGGAGCCACTCGCGGTGGACCTCCCAGCGCGCATCTTCAGCGTCCGCACTCACGCCGCCGGAGGCGAGCTCTCGGATTGGTCGAATCTCGCCGGGCTGCTGCCGCGCGCACCGGCATCACCGCCAGCGAACTTCCTCGCCGTCTCCGCCAAGAACGGCGTTCTCCTGTCGTGGAATCCGGCGACCACTCCTGGCATCGCCGGCTACAACCTCTACCGGCGGGACGCCGCGCGCACTTCCTATGGCGAGCCGGTCGCCACTCTCGACGCCACCGCCGCGACTGCCATCGACGAAGGCGTGACCTACGGCCGGCGCTACATCTATGCGCTCACGGCGATCGGCACCCGCCAGCCGCTCGCCGAGAGCGCGCTCTCTTCCGAGCTCGAGATCGACTATCAGGACCGCTTCGCCCCGGCGCCTCCGGCCGAGCTCTCGGCGCTCGGCAGCGTCGGTGAGGTCCGCCTGGTCTGGCCCGCGAGTTCCGAAGCCGATGTCGCCGGCTACGTCGTCGAGCGCGCGGATCCGGACGCCGACTTCCACCGGGTCAACGTCGAGCCGGTCGCGGCGCTCGAGTTCACCGACCGCGGCCTCGCCTCCGGCTTCACCTTCCGATTCCGCGTCGCGGCGATCGACAAGTCCGGCAATCTCGGGCCGCCGGGCGAACCGGTGTCGACGCGCGTGCCGTGAGCGCCATCTACAAGGTCTCCGGCGGCGGCAACGACTTCCTGGCGCTCGCCGCACCGGAGCGCGAGCCGTCCGCCGACGAGATCCGGTCGTGGTGCGCTCGCGGCTTGTCGTTCGGCGCCGACGGCCTGTTCACCCTGCAGCGCGTCGATGCCGGCGGAGTCCGCATGCGCTACTGGAACGCCGACGGCCTGCCCGCTGCGCTGTGCCTCAATGGCACGCGCTGCGCGGCACGGCTGGCGCTCCATCTCGGATGGACCGAGGCGACCTTTCCGGTGGCGACCGACGCCGGCACGTTCGCGGCGCGCGCCGTCGCGCCGACCGAAATCGCGCTGCAGCTACCGGCCCCAGACGATCTTCCCCGGCGGCGTGTGGTCGAGATCGACGGCAGGACCCACGAGGGCTGGTTCGTCACCGTCGGCGTGCCGCACCTCATCCTCATATGGTCCGGGTCGCTGGCCCAGGCTCCTGTCGCGGCTCTCGGCGCGGCGCTGCGAGCCCATGCCGAATTCGCGCCGGCCGGCACCAACGTGGACTTCGTGCGCTTTCCAACGCCGAACCGGATGGAGATCCGTAGCTTCGAGCGCGGCGTCGAAGCCGAGACGCTCGCCTGTGGCACGGGAGTGCTCGCGGCGACGGCAGTCGGCCTGCAGCTCAATCTCGCGAAGCTCCCGTTGCAGGCGAGTACCCTGGGCGGCTTCACCTTGACGGTGGACGGCCAGACCGTCGACACCGCCCTGCGCAACTGGTCGCTCGCTGGCGACGCGCGGATCCTGGGCAGCGTGGAGCTCACCCCTGAGGCAGGCCTCCCGGCGCCCCCCGCGCCGCAGTGGTCAGCCTGAGCCGGCGAGCTCGCCGGTCGCCGGATTTCCGTTTGCTAAGCTGTTCCGCCTCATGATGCGCGAGTTTCCGCCCGTCGAAGAACAGCTGGAGCTCCTGCGCCGCGGGGCGGTGGACCTCGTCTCCGAGGCCGATCTGGCGCGCAAGCTCGAACGTTCGCGCAGGACCGGGAAACCCCTGGCCGTGAAGACCGGCTTCGACCCGTCCTCGCCAGATCTCCACCTCGGGCACACGGTCCTGCTGCGCAAGATGCGGCATTTTCAGCAACTCGGCCACCGCGTGATCTTCCTGATCGGCGACTTCACCGGCATGATCGGCGACCCGACAGGCAAGAAGGCGACGCGCCCGCAGCTCACCCGCGACCAGGTCCTCGCGAACGCCGAAACCTACAAGCGCCAGGTCTTCAAGGTCCTCGACCGCGAGACGACGGTCATCCGCTACAACGGCGAATGGCTGACGCCGCTCGGGGCCGAAGGGATGATCCGGCTCGCGGGCAAGTGGACGCTCGCCCGGATGATGGAGCGCGACGACTTCCGCACCCGGTTCCGCGAGCAGCAACCGATCTCGCTCCACGAGCTGCTCTATCCCCTGGTCCAGGCGAAGGACTCGGTCGAAATGGCGAAGATTCCCGACCTCGGCTGCGACGTCGAGTTGGGAGGCCACGACCAGATCTTCAATCTCCTGGTCGGCCGGGATCTCATGAAAGAGGAGGGGCTCGAGCCCCAGGTCTGCCTGACTGTGCCGCTCCTCGTCGGCCTCGACGGCCACGAGAAGATGTCGAAATCGCTCGGCAACGCGATCGCGGTCGAGGACTCGCCGAAGGAGATCTACGGCAAGACCCTGTCGATCCCCGACACGCTGATGTGGGACTGGCTGTTGCTCCTCACCGATCTCGCGAAGAGCACGATCGACGACAAGAAGCGCGCCGTCGCCGCGGGCGAGCTCCACCCCAAACTCGTCAAGCAGGATCTCGCCCGCCGGCTGGTCGCCGATTTCCACGGCGACGCCGCGGCGGGCGAAGCCGAGGCCGAGTTCGAACGCATCTTCGCCGGCGGCGGCACTCCGGATGAGATCCCGGAGTTTCTCTATGTTTCCGCGTCCGGTACGTTGGCGACAGTCGGGTCGGAAAGCTCGGCAAAGGTAGGGTGCCTGCTGGTGGAGCAGTTGGTCGGCGCGGCGGTCGTGGCGTCGCGAAACGAGGCGCGGCGAATGATCGAGCAGGGCGCTGTCAGCGTCGACGGAGAGCGAGTGAGCGACCCTCACTTCTCGCTCGGTGTCCGCGAAGAGTCGTACCTCGTCAAGGTCGGCAAGCGGCGCTTCGTCAAGCTCTCGGTGCGCTGAACCCGCCAGATCTTCAAAGCGATCGCTCTCCGAAGCGACGGATACGCATCTTTCCCTTACTGGTCCTTTCCTTCCTGGCGCGCGACCTTTGCGGACCCGGCGTCCGCCCCGTAAGATAAGCGGATCGCGAGGGGTGTCCGCCGGAGCTATCCGAGCCTGCCGGCGGGCTGAGATCAGACCCTTGGAACCTGAACCGGTTCAGACCGGCGGAGGGATTGCGAGATGAACGAGAATTCCCAGAACAGTTTCGGCATTGCCTTGCCGCGCGCCCCCTGGGTCGCGCGCCGCACCGGGGATGCCATCCCGACGCAGCTCTTCTACGCCCGGCAGGGCCTCATCACCGAGGAGATGCGCTTCATCGCCGACCGCGAGCGCATCGATCCCGAGTCGATCCGCTCCGAAGTCGCCCTCGGCCGGGCGATCATTCCGGCCAACATTCGCCACACCGAGCTCGAGCCGATGGTCATCGGCAAGAAGTTCAAGACCAAGATCAACGCCAACATCGGCAACTCTGCGGTCTCCTCGGGGATCGAAGAGGAGGTCGAGAAACTGACCTGGGCGGTGAAGTGGGGCGCCGACACGGTCATGGACCTCTCGACCGGCAAGAACATCCACGCCACGCGCGAGGCGATCGTCCGTCATTCGACGGTGCCGATCGGCACGGTGCCGATCTACCAGGCGCTCGAGAAGGTGAAGGGCAAGGTCGAAGAGCTCACCATCGGTATCTACATGGAGACCCTGCGCGAGCAGTGCGAGCAAGGAGTCGACTACTTCACCATCCACGCCGGCGTGCGCCTCAAGTACATCCCGCTCACCGCCAAACGCCTGACAGGAATCGTGTCGCGCGGCGGCTCGATCCTCGCGAAGTGGTGCCTCGCGCATCACAAGGAGAACTTCCTCTACACCCACTTCGAAGAGATCTGCGAGCTGATGAAGCGCTACGACGTTTCGTTCTCGCTCGGCGACGGCCTGCGTCCGGGCTCGATCGCCGACGCCAACGACGCGGCGCAGTTCGCCGAACTCGACACCCTGGGCGAGCTCACCGACGTCGCCTGGCGCCACGATTGCCAGGTGATGATCGAAGGCCCGGGGCATGTGCCGATGCATCTGGTCAAGGAGAACGTCGACCGCCAGCAGCGGATCTGCAAGGAGGCGCCGTTCTACACCCTGGGACCGCTGGTCACCGACATCGCTCCGGGCTACGACCACATCACCAGCGCCATCGGCGCGGCGATGATCGCCTGGCACGGCACGGCGCTGCTCTGCTACGTGACGCCCAAGGAACATCTGGGCCTGCCGAACAAGGAAGACGTCAAGCAGGGCTGCATCGCCTACAAGATCGCCGCCCACGCCGCCGACCTCGCGAAAGGGCTGCCCGGCGCGCAGGATCGCGACAATGCCCTCTCCAAGGCGCGCTTCGAGTTCCGCTGGGAAGACCAGTTCAATCTCTCGCTCGACCCCGAGACGGCGCGCGCCTTCCACGACGAGACCCTGCCGCAGGAGGGCGCCAAGAGCGCTCACTTCTGCTCGATGTGCGGCCCCCACTTCTGCTCGATGGAGCTCACCCAGCAGCTGCGCGAGTACGCCGGGGAGAAGGGCCTCTCCGACGAAGAGGCTCTAGCTAACGGCCTGGCCGAAAAGGCCGAGGAGTACCGCGAACAGGAGCTCGTGCAACTCGGCAACTCGAGCGCTGCCAGGTCGGCGACCCAGCCCTGAGGGGGGTCTTGCTGTCGCGTCGGTGTCGAAAGCGGGGACGAGAAGCCAGGTAGTCCGTCTCGCTGTGAATGATAAGATTGCATATTCCGCCGGCTTGGGCTTCGGATTTCCCGCAGGCTCCGCCACGCCGGCCTGACGTACGACGGAGGCATGATGCGCAGAGTCCCGGGGATTGCCGTTGTGATGATGCTGGTCGCTGGTTTTGCCTCGGCGGAAGGCCCGGCCAATGACGTCGGGATCGCCGTTTCTCCTGGCGCCACCATGGGCCCCGGCGCACCGATCGGCCAGGGAGTGGTCTGTCCACCGCCCGGCCAGGCTACCGCAGCCTTCACCGGCAACAGCACCCAGGACGGTCGCCTCTTCCGGGACGCCATTCCGAGCGTCTGCCCGAGCAAGGTCTATCCCGGCCAGACCGGCGTCGGAACGACCTTCAACTACGAGACGTTCACCTACCCCAACACCAGCGCCGCGAGCGCCTGCGTCACGGTCAACTTCAATCCGGACACCGTTGCCGGCACGCCCTGCACCGCGAACGCGCACGCCAGCGCCTACTTGACCTCCTACGACCCCACCAACCAGGCTCTGAACTTCGTCGGCGACGTCGGCTCGAGCCTCACCCAGCCGTTCTCCTTCGAGGTCCCGGCCGCCACCAGCATGGTTCTGGTCGTGACCAACACCATCGCGGCGGCGATCTGCGACTTCGGTTTCGAGATCGTCAACCTGCCCTGCTCCACGGCGGTCGAGGCCGAGCTCGCGCTGGTGAAGAGCGTCGCCCCTGGAACCGTGCCGCCGGGAGGCAATGCCGTCTTCACTCTCACGGTGACCAACAACGGCCCCGGCTCGGCCGAAAACACCGTGGTCACCGACACCCTGCCCGCCGGCCTGACCTATGTCAGCAACGACTGCGGCGCCGGCTTCGCGGCCCCGACCCTCACCTGGAATGTGGGCACCCTGGCGAACGCCGCGTCGGCGACCTGCAACGTCACCGTGACGGTCGATCAGGCTGGGAGCTTCACCAACGGGGCGCTCGCGACCTCCGACGGGACGGACGCGACTCCGGCGAACAACAGCGCGGCGGCCACGGTCAACGGCCAGCCCGTCATCGTCGAAGTGCCGACCCTCTCGGCCGCCGGCCTCGCGGTGATGCTGCTCGGCCTCGGTCTCGCGGCGTTCTGGGTTCTGCGCCGCAACTAGAAATCAGCCAGATAGTCCGACAGGTTCGACAAGGGCCAGCTTCCGCGCTCCGACGCGAGGCTGGCCCTTTTCTCTGCCGCTCTACTGGGGGGCGGCGGGCGCCGGCGGCGCAGATACCTTGCCGCGCACGATAGCGGTGGCGAAGCGTTCGGCTCCGAACCACTTCTCGGCCGTCGCGCGGAGCTCCACGAGGGTCGTCGCCTGTGCGATGCCCAGACGCTTCGCGGTCGAGTCGAGACCGATTCCGAAAAGCACGCCGCGCGCCAGCTCGTTGCGCAGCTGGCCGTTGGTCTGCAAGTCGACCTTGGTCGAGCCGGCGAACGACGACTTGGCCGTCGCCAGCTCCTTCTCGCCGAAGCCGTCGGTCGCGAGCTTGCGGAGCTCGCCGAGCAACGCCTCCTTGGCTTCGTTCTCCTTCGCCGCCTCGGTCGCGAGGTAGGCAAAGACGAGACCTCCCTCGCGGCGCGGCTGATAGCCCGCGAAGACGGTGTAGGCGAGCGAGCGCCGGCCGCGCAGCTCGGCGAAGAGCGTGCCCGCAAGTCCCGACGTGACGTTCTGCAGCAACTTGAGGCGCGCCGCCTCCGGGTCGGACGGCTTCGGGCCGGTATAAGCCATGACGATCGCCGACTGCTTGCGATCGCGGAACTCGACCGTCTCGGTGCGGGTGGACGGCTCCGCGGGGGGGCGCAGCGCCGGGTGCGCGGAGCCACGCCGCGGCAGGTCGGCGAAAGCCTTCTCGACGAGCTCTCTCGCTGCTGCCGCGGAGACGTCGCCGACGACCACGATTGTCGCATCCTCCGCGGCCAGATTCGCCTTCCACCAGGCGGCCAGGTCCGCGGCGGAAAGCGCGGCGACCGAATCCTCGGTGCCCGCCGCTGGCAAGCCATAGGGATGAGTCGGCCAGAGGGCTCCGACCGCAAGCGCCTGCGGACGCTGGAACGAGGAGTCGAGGTTCCGCCGGACCGTGGCGAGCTGGAGCGCGCGCTCCTCCTCGACACCGGCCGCAGCGAAGGTCGGATGCAGAACGACCTCGGCGAAGAGGTCGAGCGCCGGCCGCAGATTCTCCGCGACGACCTCGATCTCGCAGCCGATCGAATCGGGAGTCACCGTCGAGCCGAGCGCGGTGCCGAGGAATTCGAACGAGCGGTCGATCTCTTCTCCGCTGAGCTTTCCGGCTCCACGTCGCAGCGCTGAAACGGCAAGCTGGGTGATGCCGGCATTGGCCGACGATTCGGCGGAGCGTCCGCCGGCGAGGTAGAGCCCGATGGCGACCGAAGGCGCCCCCGGACGTTCTCGCACGACCAGCCGCGCACCGTTGGCGAGCTGCATCTCGGTCGCAGGGCGAGCGCTCGTCGCGGGCGGCGCGGCGGCAAAGTTCGGTGGCAGCGCAATGGCGGGCTCGGCCGGGGGCACGGCCGCGGCCGGCGGAAGAGCGGCCTCGACCTGCGCCAGCGCGGCGGCACGATCCAGCACCGGGGTGCCGTTGAGCGCGTAGTGATAGAGCGTCAGGCCCTGAACGGTGAGAAACCGCCGGGCCGCGTCGCGCACTTGCGTCGGTGTCACTTGGTCGAGCGCCGCCAGACGTTCCCCGAGGAAGAGAAAGTTCTCTCTCGCCTCCGCTTCGGCGAGCGCCTGCGCCTGCCCGACCGCGTCTTCGAGGCCGAGAACGATCTGCGACCGCAGCGAGTTCTTCACCAGGGCGAGCTCGTAGTCGGTCGGGCCGTGCGCCTTCAGGCGCTCGATCTCGCCGAGCACCCGGCGGTCGACCTCGGCGCGCCGTGACTCGTCGAACGAGGTCTGGACGAGGAAGTCCCCGACATCGTCGAACTGCTGGTGAAAAGCGTTCGCGGTCGCCGCGGCGTCGGGAGCGATGACGTGGCGAAAAAAGCGCGACGAGCGTCCGCCGCCGAGAATCTGCGCCGCCAGATCGAGCGCCAGCTCGGCATCGCCGCCGATTCCCTGGGTGTGCCAGCCCATCACGGAGTAACCCTGCTTCAGATCTCCGATCGAGCTGCCGTAGCGGAACGCGGTCTGCGCTGGCTCCTTCGGGCCGCGCTGCTTGTCGAGGCCCGCGGTGGCGAGCTTGCCGAAAGTCGCCGCGACCGCCTTCTGGACGTCGCCCGCCTTCACATCGCCGGCGATCGACAGGATCATGTTCTGCGGCAGGTAGAGAGTGCGGAAGAACTGCAGCAGGTTGTCGCGCTGGATGTTGCGCAGGACTTCGTTCGATCCGATGCGCCAGCGCTTGATGCGGTGATCCGTGTAGGCGACCGCGAGCATGCGCTCGATCGACAGCGCCGGCGGATTGTCGAGCTTGCGGTTCGACTCCTCGATCACGACCTCGGACTCGCGATCGAGCTCGCCGGCATCAAAGAGCGGATTGGCGATCGCGTCGGCCATGATCTCGAGGGCACGGGAGAAGCCCTCGGTCGGAAGCACGAAGAAGTAGTTGGTCGAGTCGTAGATCGTGCCGGCGTTGGTGTCGCCACCGACCGCGGCGAGCTCCTGCGAGATCTGCTCGGCGCCGGGAAACTTCTTCGAGCCCTTGAAGAACATGTGCTCGAA
>JBDSRU010000195.1:0-8471 GCA_039929145.1 Thermoanaerobaculia bacterium | reverse complement strand
ACCTACGCCCTGCTCACCCAGCTCGCCGGCCGCGCTGGACGCGGCGAACGGCCGGGGCGGATGGTGATCCAGACCTTTCTGCCCGAGCACTACGCCATCCGCGCGGCGCTCCTCCAGGACGACGCCGCCTTCGCCGAACAGGAGATGCGTTTCCGGCGGATCTTTCACTATCCCCCCTACACCCGGATGGTCCAGCTCCTGTTGCGCGACAGCAGCCGCGAGCGTGGGCTGGAGCGCCTGACGGAGATCGCCCATCGCATCGCCCGCCACCCGCGGGCCGGCGAGCTGCGGGTCACCGGACCGGCCACGGCGCCGCTCGAGCGATTGCGCGGCGAGTGGCGGCTGCAACTACTGGTGCGGGGCGCGCAGGGTGGCCAGGTGCGCCAGGTGGTGCGCGAAGCGCTCGGCGACAAGCCGCACGCGGGCCTCGCGATCGACGTCGACCCCTATCATTTGCTCTGACCTTCCCGTCCGGGAGTGCGCCAGCGCCGTTTGACCTGCTTCGGGCCCCTCTGCTACTTTGACGGCCTCCGTGACCACCCCCATGACCGCGCAAGACTCGCAGTTCGAAGAGCCCCTGATCGCGCTGCGCCGCCGGATCGAAGAGCTCGAGGGCTATCCGGAGGGCTCCGGTCGGGAGGGCGAGCTGCGCGAGCTGCGCAAGGAGCTCCTGCGCGAGACCGAGCGCATCTTTTCCGGACTCAGCCGGTGGCAGAAGACGCTGGTGGCTCGCCACTCGGACCGGCCTTACACCCTGGACTACGTTCAGATGCTGACCGAGGACTGGGTCGAGCTGCACGGTGACCGGGCGTTCGGAGACGATGCCGCAATCGTCGCCGGTCTGGCGAAATTCCGCGGCCGCTCGGTCGCCATCGTCGGACATCACAAGGGGCGCGGCACGAAAGAGCGCATCGCGCGCAACTTCGGACAGCCGCGGCCCGAGGGCTATCGCAAGGCCCTGCGCGTCATGCGCCTCGCCGAACGTTTCGGGCTGCCGGTGATCACCCTGATCGATACCGCCGGCGCGTATCCCGGACTCGACGCCGAAGAGCGCGGCCAGGCGGAGGCGATCGCGCGCAACCTTCTCGAGATGGCCGGGCTCAAGGTGCCGATCGTCGTCGCGGTGACCGGCGAGGGCGGGAGCGGCGGGGCGCTGGCCCTGGGCGTAGGCGACCGCGTGCTGATCTTCGAATACGCGGTCTACTCGGTGATCTCTCCAGAAGGCTGCGCCGCGATCCTCTGGAAGGATCAGGAGATGAAGGCGCAGGCGGCGGAGGCGATGCGCATCACCGCCCCCGACCTGCTCAAGTTGGGAGTCGTGGACGAGATTGTTCCCGAGCCGCCCGGGGGAGTGCACACCGACTACGAGGCCGGCGCGGCCCGCCTCGGCGACGCCATCGAGCGCGCCCTCAAGACTCTCGAGGCGATGAGTCCGGAGGTTCGGCTCGAGGCCCGCTACCGCCGCTTCCGCGCCCTCGGTGTGGTCGGCGCGGGCGTCGCGACCGCCGCCGGCACACCTCCCGGACGCTGACCGCAGGTGCCTGCGCTGTGGGTCACCCGGCAACCGGCGCCGGCGGACGGGCTCGTCGAGAGCCTCGAAGCGACCGGCCTTTCCCATGACCTCGCGCTCCTCCTCGGCGCGCGCGGGGTGACGAGCGCCGAAGCGGCTGCAGCTTTCCTCTCGCCGGCGATCGCAAGTCTGCACGATCCGCTGCTCCTCAAGGGGATGGCGGAGGCGGTCGATCTGCTGATGGCGGCCCGGGAGCGTGGCGAACGCGTAGCGGTCATCGGCGACTACGATGTCGACGGACTTACCGCGACCGCCTTGCTGGTCGGAGTTTTCCAGGCTGTCGGCATCCCGACGCACGGCATTCTTCCCAATCGGCATGCAGGCGGCTACGGCCCCCAGCCCCGCCACATGCAACAGTCCGAAGAGCTCGGCTGCCGGCTCGTCGTCACCGCCGACAGCGGGATCCGCGCCTACGAGGCGCTGGCGGAGGCAAGGCGGCGAGGGCTTACGGTCATCGTCACCGATCACCATCTGCCGGGCGCACAGGCGGTCGACGCCGCGGCGGTCATCAACCCGCGCCAGGCCGGCTGCTCCTATCCGTTCCAGGATCTGGCCGGAGTCGGTCTGGCGCTCAAGCTGGCGGCGGCGCTGCTGCAGCGCTGCGGACGCGAGGTGCCTTGGGCGGCGCTCTGCCGGATGGCTTGCCTCGGCACGATCGCCGACGCGGCGCCCCTGATCGGCGAAAACCGCGTCCTCGCCAGCCGCGGGCTGGCGGCGCTGGCTGCCACCCCTTCGGTCGGCTTGCGGGCGCTTCTCGTCGAAGCCGAGGTCGGGTCGCCGGTCTCGGCGCAGGATGTCGGCTTCCGGATCGGCCCGCGACTGAATGCCGCCGGGCGCCTGGGCGCTGCCGATCCGGCGCTCGAGCTGCTGCTCACTCGCGATGCCCCGCGGGCGAAGGAGCTCGCCGCCCAACTCGGACGCGCCAACCACGAGCGCCGGGCGCTCGAGAAGCAGGTCGTCGAAGAGTGCGCGGCGCGCTACGCCGGACGCGTCCTGCCGCAGATCCTGGTCGGCTGGAGTCCAGGCTGGCATCGCGGCGTGGTCGGGATCGCCGCCGGCCGCCTGGCGCGCCAGTTCCATCGCCCGGCGGTGCTGTTCGCGGTCGCCGATGGGGTCGCGGTCGGTTCGGGACGCAGCGTCCCCGGAGTCGATCTGTACGCTTTCCTGAGCGGCTGGGAGGGACAGCTCGAGCGCTTTGGCGGACACGCCCAGGCGATCGGCCTGACCACCATGGAAGGAAGCCTCGCAGAGCTGGCTGCGGCGTGGGAATCGGCGGCTGCGGCCTGGCGGCCAGAGGATCTCGCGGCGACGATCGAGTACGACCAGCCACTGGCGCTCGCCGAGGTCACGCCGGAACTTCTCGCACGCCTGGCGCGCCTCGAGCCCTACGGAGTCGGCAATCCCGAACCCGTCTTCCGCTTCGGCCCCTGCCGAAGAGCCGGATCGGCGCGGGCTTTCGGCGCCGGCCACCTCAGTTTCGAAGTGCGGGACGAGGGCGCGCAGCCGGCGGGGAGTCCGTCCCGCGCCGGCGCCGGTATCGAAGTCGTCGCCTGGCAATGGGCGGAGCGAGCTGCGAGCGGCGGACTGTTCGACGGCGCCTTCGAGATGCTCGCCGTCGCGGAGCACGACCACTTTCGCAACCGGCCGCGGCTGCGTCTCGTGGAGAGCCGTCCAGTGAGCATTCAAAGCTACTAGAATGAGGGGGATGAAGCGGGCGAATCAGGGCACGTACAAGCGCCTCCGGCGCGGCCTCCTGGCGCTGCTGGTGATCGCCGTGGCGGGCCTCGCCGGGCTCTACCTGCTCGGCCGCCAGGGAGCCCCGGGCGAGGATGCGGAAGATGCCGACGCGGCGTCCCGGATGCCTGCTCAATCGGACTCCGCGGGTCTGGCCGCCGAGGCCGCGCAGCGCGCCGAAAACGTGATCGCCTCGAGCGACGCCTTCGATTTCACGCAGTCGCTCGAGGGCAAGCCGGTGTTCAGCGTCCACGGTGACCGCTTTCGAACCACCCGCGACGGCAAGGTGGAGCTCGAAGGGGTGCGCTTCCAGATTTACCGCGACGAGACCAGCTACTCCGTGGCGAGCGATACCGCCGCCTACGACTCGAATACCCAGGAGGCGGTGCTCGACGGCCACGTCGAGCTCACCGGCGGCGAGCTGGCGATCGCGAGCGGCCAGCTCCAGCTCTCCCGCGGCGGCAAGTTCCTCGTCGCCGAAGGGCCGATCGGCATACGCCATGGGGCCTACTGGAAGGGCGAGGCGACCGCGCTCGAGTTCGACCTCGCCCTCGACCTTCTGACGCTGCGCGGTCCGGTGACGATGGCGGGAGGACTTCCGGGAGAGCCGCCGATGTCCGTCGCGGCCGCGAAGGTCGTGCTCGACCGCAGCGGCCGCGTGCTGCGGGCGAAGGGAGAGGTGAACGCCAGCCGCGGACCGAGCCACTTCGAAGCGGACGAGGCGGAGATCTTTCTCGCCGAGGACGGTGAGACCCCGGCGATGCTGATTCTCGACGGTTCGCTCACCGGCACCTACGTCACCCAGGCCGCCGACGTCGCGGCGCAGGCAGGGGGCGCAGGCGCGCCCGAGCGAATCGACTTCCGCGGCGCCAAGCTGACCGTCCAGTTCGGCGCCACCGGCGTCAACGAGCCGCGCGAGATGAGCCTCGAAGGGCGCGGCAAGATCCTGGCGCTGATCGAGTCGGTCGACGGCGAGATCATCCACGGCCTGGCTTCACGGGCACTCTGGCTGGTGCTCGAGGGTGGGCGCCCGAAGACCGCCCAGAGCAACGAGCCGGTCTATTTCGCGGAGTATCGTCGCGGGGTCGACGAGCCGCAGCACTCCGGCCGCGCCGACCGCGCCGACGCCGAGTTCGGTCCGACAGGAGGAATCGCGCGAGTCGTCCTCGCGGGCGGCGTCACCCTGACCGATCCGAGCTTTCGCGGCTGGGGAGACCAGGCGCTGTTCGATCTCGCCGGCGAACGCTCCGAGCTCCTCGGCAAGCCGGCGCGCGCCGAAAGCACGAGCGGAGACCTTGCCGCGCCGCATATCGTCTATACCCGCAAGACCGGCCTGCTGACCGCCGACCAGGGCGTGCGCGGAGTGCTCAAGCGGGAGGGTGGAAAGGTGGTCGCCGGCATCGGCTTCAGGGGCGATCAGCCGATCGAGTTCCAGGCCGACGAGGCGATCTTCACCGACAAGCCGCGCGGCTTCTTCCTCAAGGGGAAGGTGCGAACCTGGCAGGGCAAGAGCCTCCTGCTGGCGAATCAGGTGCACGGGGAGGAGACGGAGGAGAGACTTTCAGCGGCCGGCGCGGTGCGCACCCTGATCGATCTCGGAAAAGAGGCCGTTCCGCCGGCCGGGAGTGGTGCGGCGGTGCCGGCCGGGATGACCGAGGTTCTGGCGGACCTGCTCACCTACCAGCGCCAGGAATCGAGCGTCACTTACACCGGCGGGGTGCGTCTCTCCCAGGGCACGCGGACGCTCACCTGCGACGAGCTCATCGCCCTCCTCGACACCGCGCAACAGATGAAGAGCATGACAGGCAAGGGCAAGGTCCAGCTGCACGACAGCGCCGAGGGTCGCACGATCCAGGCGACGACCGCCGCTTACGACGTCGCCGCTGAGAGCATCGAGCTCCTGGGCAGCCCGGTGACGATCCAGGACGACTCTGGCGCTTCGCTCACCGGCAGACGGGCGATCTACGATCTGAAATCAGGCTCGGCGCGCCTGGCTGGAGTGGCTCCATGAGCGGTCCCACCGTGGGGGGGCAGGGACCCAGGCTCTCTGCGAGACACTTGCAGAAGGTCTACGGCGGGCGCACGGTCGTGCACGATGTCTCGGTCGAAGTGGCTCCGGGCGAAATCGTCGGCCTGCTCGGTCCCAACGGCGCCGGCAAAACGACGACCTTCTACATGGTCGTCGGGCTCGCTCCGCCGGACGGCGGCAAGGTCATGCTCGGTGACGAAGAGATCACCGACCTGCCGATGTACATGCGCGCGCAGCGCGGTATCAGCTATCTGCCGCAGGAACCCTCGGTATTCCGCAAGTTGTCTTCGGAGGACAACCTGCGGGCGGTCTTCGAGACCCTCGACCTGACCCACGCCGAGCAGGAGCGCCGCATCGATCGTCTGATCGAGGAGTTCCGGTTGCAGAAGGTGCGCAAGAGCATGGGCTACATGCTTTCGGGTGGAGAGCGCAGGCGCGTCGAAATCGCCCGGGCGCTCGTGCTGTCCCCGTCCTTTATTCTGCTCGACGAGCCGTTCGCCGGCATCGATCCGATTGCCGTGCTCGATATTCAAGGTATCATCCGGCACCTGAGACAGATGGGAATCGGCATCCTGATCACGGACCACAACGTCAGAGAGACTCTGAAGATTACCGATCGCGCCTACATCATCAACAACGGCGGCATCCTGCGCGCCGGTTCGCCGCTCGAGCTCTCCTCCGACCCGCAAGTTCGCAAGATCTATCTCGGCGAGCAGTTCGAGCTCTAGCGCGCTCCGACCACCCCAACGGCATGGCTCTCGAACAAAAACTCTCCCTCAAGCTCTCGCAGCGTCTGGTGATGACGCCGTCGCTGCAGCAGGCGATCAAGCTGCTGCAGATGACCCGCCTCGAGCTTGAGGTCGTGGTCGCACAGGAGCTCGAGATCAACCCGGTGCTCGAAGAGGCCGAAGATCTCGAGGAGGAAGAAGAGGGTTCGCCCCTGGATGCCGCCACCCAGGATGTCATCGAGGAGCTGCCGACTCCGGAGGTCCTCGAGCGCCAGCGGCTCGAGCAGGTTGCGTTCGAGGCCTACCTCGACGACGCCTCGGGGGACGACGGCGGAAGCTATGGCGAGTCCGAGAATCGCGAGGCACCGCCACTCGAGAACACACTGACGCACGAGCCCGACCTCTACGATCACCTGCTGTGGCAGATTCACATGTCCGACTTTCCGCCGCTCGAGCGCGAGATCGCCGAGCTCATCGTCGGCAACCTCAATCCGGACGGTTTTCTGGTGGCCTCGCTCGACGAGATCCGCAACCTGGCGAACTCGGACCGCGACGAGCCGCTGGCGATGGAGCTGGTGCAGGCCGTGCTCGACCGTGTCCGCCGGCTCGATCCTCCCGGCATTGCCTGCGCCAATTTGCGCGATAGCCTGCTGCTGCAGCTCGAGCTGCGCGAAGAGCCCGCCGAGTCGCTCACCCGGCGGGTGCTGGCGGAGCACTGGGACCTCTTCCTCCGGCGCCAGTACGCGGTGATCGCGCGAGCGATCGATGTCACCCTCGCCAATCTCGAGCCGGTCATCGAGGACATCAAGACGCTGCAGACCCGGCCGGGCAGGAAGTTCACCAACGACCGGACGCACTACATCGAGCCCGACGTCTACGTCCTCAAGGTGGGAGACGAGTACGTCATCCAGCTGAACGACGACGGCCTGCCGAAGCTCAGGATCTCGCGCTCCTACCGCAAGATGCTCAAGAATCTGCGCCAGGAAGGCCGCCAGAACGACGCTCAGCAGTTCATCTCCGAGAAGATGAGGTCGGCCCTCTGGATGATCAAGAGCCTCGATCAGCGGCAGCGGACGATCTACAAGGTGGCGACTTCGATCGTCCGCCAGCAGCGTGACTTTCTCGATCACGGTCTGGACCATCTTCGCCCGATGGTCCTGCGCGACGTTGCCGAGGACATCGGAATGCACGAGTCGACCGTGAGCCGCGTCGTCTCGAACAAGTACATGCATACGCCACGCGGCCTCTTTCCGCTCAAGTACTTCTTCCACAGTGGAATCGACCGCGACTACGGCGAGGACATCTCTTCGCTCACCGTGAAGCGCAAGATCCAGCAACTGGTTGAGTCGGAAGACGCCCGGCATCCGCTGTCCGACAGCGAACTGATGCGCATCCTCAATCGCGAAGGGATCCAGATCGCCCGCCGGACGGTAGCCAAGTACCGGGACGAGCTGAACGTCCCTTCGTCCTCGGATCGCAAACGCATTTTCTGAGCACGGCTTTTCTGAGACAGGAGGAGCGATGAACATCGAATTCGTCGGCAGACACCTTCAGGTAGAGGAGAAGACGCGAGCCTTCGCGGCCGAGAAGTTGGAGCGGCTGCTGAAGTTTCTCTCCGAGCCGATCGATGCCCATGTCGTCCTCGAAGCGGGAAAGTTCCGGCACTCGGCGGAAATCAAGGTGCGCTGTGGCACGGGCGAGTTCCTGGCCAAGGAAGAGACTGTCGAGCTGCACGACGCGCTGGCTCTCGCCACGGAGAAGGTGATCGAGCAGGCGAAGCGAGCCCGCAAGCGCGAGGTCGATGAACCGCGCCGAAAGGACCGCAGCCAGGCCAGCGCGCAGCACTGGCCGGTCGATGTCCTGACGCGCGAGAGCGTCCGCCAGGGCGAGTCGCCAATCGTCGTCAAATCGAGCCAGCTCCAGATCGACTCGATGACCATCAACCAGGCGGCGCTCAAGCTCGAGAGCTCGCGCAGCGAGTTCGTCGTCTTTCGCGACCTCGAAAACGAACGCGTCAGCGTCATCTACCGGCGGCACGACGACGACTACGGCCTCATCGTGCCCGAGGTCTGAGGCGTGATCGGCGGAGCGGCGGACCCGATCCTCGCGCGCTGGATTCGTCCCGGAACGGTGCTGCGCGAGCTCACGGCGACCTCCGCGGTGGGCGTGCTGGAAGAGATAGCGAACGACCTTGCTCGGGCGCTCCCCGGAATCTCGGCGGCCGCTCTCCGGAGTGCGTTCAGTGAACGTGAGGCGCTCGGAACGACCGCCATCGGGCATGGGTTCGCCGTTCCGCACTGCCGGCTGGCCGGCGTGAAGTCGGTCGACCTCCGGGTGGCGCTGCATCCTTCCGGAGTCGCTTTCGGTGCGGCCGACGGCACACCTGTGAGAGTTTTTTTCGTGCTCGTTT
>JBDSRU010000194.1:0-2972 GCA_039929145.1 Thermoanaerobaculia bacterium | reverse complement strand
GGGCGCGAGCGAGCGACGCCGTCGCGACCCAGAGCGTCGCCTCGGCCTCGGCGAGAAGCATGACCGGAACGCCATCGACGACCGGATAGCGATGTCCCTGGCCGCAGTGGAGAAAATCTCCGCGCAGCTCGAGCCGTCGATGATCGCGGGGACAGACGAGGTTGTCGAGCAGCCACGGGTCCATTTCGTGCCGAGCTCTCCTGGCAAGGGTCTACAGCCGTCCGAGACGCCGGCGCACTGCGGGCGGTCGCTTGCAGTGCCGGCCTCCGCTGAGGCAGTCTAGCTGGACATGGTCGGTCGGCAGTGAACATTCTCCTGGTCTCGCAGTATTTCTGGCCCGAACGGTTTCGCGTCAACGACCTGGTGACGGGTTGGGAGGAACGCGGGCACCAAGTCACGATCCTCACAGGCATCCCCAACTATCCCGTGGGCAAGCCCTACCCGGGATACTCGGCCTTCGGTCCCGCCAGCGAGCGCTTCGGACGCAGCCGGGTCGTGCGCGTCCCTCTGATACCTCGCGGCGGCGGCGGAGCGCTGCGCATGGCGTCGAACTACCTGTCGTTCGCGATCTCGGCGTCGCTTCTCGGGCCGCTGCGCTGCCGTGGACCGTTCGATCTCGTCTTCGTGTTTCAGATGTCACCGGTGACGATGGCGATTCCTGCTGCCCTCATGCGATTCGTGCACCGGGCACCGATGGTGATGTGGGTGCAGGATCTGTGGCCCGAGACGCTCGTCGCCGCAGCGGCGGTGCGCTCGCACCTCCTGCTCGGTCTGGTCGGGCGACTGGTGCGGGGGCTCTACCGGCGCAGCGAGCTCGTGCTCGTGCAGGCCGAGGAGTTCACGAGCTCCGTCGTGGAGCGCGGGGCGGCCGCCGAGCGCGTCCGGTACCTGCCGAACTGGGCCGAGTCCTTTTACCGGCCGGTGCCAGTGGAAGCAGGCGCGAGCGCGCTCGCGGAGCTGCCGCAAGGATTCGTGATTCTCTTCGCCGGCAACCTGGGCGAGGTGCAGTCTCTGGAGACTGCGCTCGCCGCGGCGGAGCATCTGCGCGACCTTTCACACGTGCACTGGGTCTTCATGGGCGATGGCAGGCGCCGGGCCTGGCTCGTCGAGGAGATCGTCCGCCGCGGCCTGGGCGGAAACGTGCACTGGATGCGGATGCGCCCGGCCGAGGAGATGCCGGCCTGGCTCTCCGCCGCCGACGCCCTGCTCATCACCCTGCGCGACGATCCGGCGCTGGCGCGCACTTTGCCGGGGAAGCTCCAGTCCTGTCTCGCCTGCGGGCGGCCGGTGCTGGCGGCGCTCGGCGGCGCCGGAGCCGAAGTCGTGCGCCGGGCCGGCGCAGGCCTGGTCGGACCGGCGGGGGATGTGGAGGCGCTGGCGAAAAATGCCCGTGAGCTGGTCGCGGCGCCCGCCGAAGCCCGCGCTAGGATGGGGCTTTCCGGCCGCGAGTATTTTCTCGCGCACTTCGAGCGCGAGCTGCTGCTCGATCGGCTGGAGGGCTGGATGCGGGAGGTTGTCCCTTCAACGTGAGCGCGAGTCCGAGTACAGATTTGCCCTTGAAAGTGCTGACCGTCGTCGGCACCCGGCCAGAGGTCATCAAGCTCTCGCGCGTCGTCGCCGAGCTCGAGCGCCACACCCGCCACCGCCTGGTGCACACTGGGCAGAACTACGATCCGGAGTTGAACCGCCTGCTCTTCGAAGAGTTGGGCATGCGTCCGCCGGACGAGCTCCTGGCCTGCGCTGGGCGGACTCCGTCCGAAACGATCTCGAAGGTCATCGCGGGTGTCGACGAGGTGCTCGAACGCGAGCGTCCCGACGCCCTCCTGGTCTATGGCGACACCAACAGCTGCTATGCGGTGATCCCGGCCAAACGCCGGCAGATACCGGTCTTCCACATGGAGGCCGGCAATCGCAGTTTCGATCAAAGGGTGCCGGAAGAGATCAACCGCAAGGTCATCGACCACCTCTCCGACATCAACTTGCCGCTGACCGAGCATGCACGGCGCTACCTCCTCGCCGAAGGGGTGCGTCCGGAGACGGTGATCGTGACCGGTTCGCCGATGCCCGAGGTGCTCGCCCACCATGCGCCGGGGATCGCCGCTTCCCGGGCGCTGACGCGACTCGGCCTCGAATCCGGCGCCTATCTCCTGGTGAGCGTCCATCGCGAGGAGAACGTCGACGATCCCGGTCGTCTCGCGAAGTTGCTCGAGACGCTTGCCGCGCTTGCCGGCAAGTTCGGGCTGCGCATCGTGATGTCGACCCACCCCCGGACGCGGGTGCGACTCGAAGCCCTGGCGGCCGAGCGCGGCGCCGACGCTCTTCCAAAGGCGGTCGAGATGCTCAAGCCGTTCGGCTTCTGCGACTGGGTGCGTCTGCAATCGGAGGCCTTCTGCGTGCTCTCCGACAGCGGCACGCTCACCGAGGAGGCGGCGCTGCTCGGATTCCCGGCGGTGATGCTGCGCGAGGCGCACGAACGTCCGGAGGGGATGGACGCCGGCGTCACCCTGATGGCGGGCATCGGTCGGGAGCGCGTGATCCAGGCCGTAACGCTGGTCACCGAGCAACGGCGCGCCGCGCTTTCTACTCTTGCTCCGCCGCAGGTTCCCGACTACGCATTGCGGCCGGTGTCGCGCCAGATCGTCCGCATCATCGTCGGCCACGTCGACTACGTGCAGCACACGGTCTGGCGTCGCCCTTAGCGATGGCGAGAGCAGGGCGCTGCCTGGTCACCGGCGCGAGCGGATTCATCGGCTCCGCGCTGGTGCGGCGGCTCGAAGGCCTCTACGGCGAAGTCTGGCGGCTGGTGCGGCCCGGAGACGCCGGCGCCGGCGCTCCCCGGACCCTGGCAGCGGATCTCGCCGCCGGCGTTCCGGCGCTCGCGCAACTCGCGCCACTGGAGGCGATTTTTCATCTGGCCGGACGTGCGCACAAGGCCGATCGCCGCCGGACCGAGGAAGCGGATCACTATCGTG
>JBDSRU010000193.1:0-10017 GCA_039929145.1 Thermoanaerobaculia bacterium | reverse complement strand
CGCCAGGGCAGCAGGCGGTCGATGCGGCGCAGCACCGGCACCGCCAGGTCGAAGATCTTGAGCTGCACGCGGCTGAAGGAGCGTCGCTTGAGGACCTTGCCGTTCCACCACCAGCCGGGCACCGCGGCGCGATTGAAGAATGCCGTGCGCACGAGCTCGAAGCCCGTCGCCGCGAGCTCGCGTTCGAGCATGGCGCGGTCGTAGCGGCAGCGGTGGCCGAGCACTTCGTCGAGCGACGAGTAGAGGCCCTGGCCGTGCGGCACGTAGAGCACCAGCGTGCCACCCGGGGCGAGCGCCGAGCGCATGTTGCGCAGCGCCTTCAGCGGATCGCCGACATGCTCGAGCACGTTGAGACAGATCACGGTGTCGAACCTGCCGGCGAGGGCCTCGAAGTCGCCGGCCGCCTCGACATCCACACGTTCCACCGCGAGATAGGGCTTCGCGGCGGTGAGGTTCCTGAGGTAGTGCAGATAGTTCGGATTGATGTCGCTCGCCGTCCACGAGTCGCGCGGCAGGAGCCAGACGGTGATGTTGCCGATGCCGGCGCCGATCTCGAGCACTCTCGCACCGACATGGGGGCGCACTTCGTCGGCCATCCAGCGGTTGAACCGCCGTGCCTTTTCGAGGCTGGTGAGGATGTGCGATCCGTACTCGTCGGGGGCGTAGGCGTCGTCGACCAGCCAGAACCGCAACATCGTCCCCACCGCCTTGAACCCGTCTAGCCAACCGATCTTCTTGCCTTCGAGCTGGGTGCGCCCGATGTAGCTGATCGGCACCTCGAAGATCCGGAAACCGCGCTTGGCGATCTTGGCGGTGATCTCGGGCTCGAGCGCGAAGTCGTTCGAGCGCAGCGGGATCGACTTCAGCAGCTCGGTGCGGAACAGCTTGTAGCAGGTCTCCATGTCGGTGAGGTCGAGGTCGGTGAAGAGGTTGCTCATCCAGGTGAGGAGGCGGTTGATCCGCGAGTGGCGATAGCGCAGCACCCGCCGGCGGTCGGCAGTCAGAAAGCGCGAACCGTAGACCACGTCGGCGCCGTCTTCGAGGATCGGCCGGATGAGGCGCGGATAGTCGTTCGGGTCGTACTCGAGATCGGCGTCCTGGAAGAGCGTGAGGTCGCCGGTGGCGGCGGCGATTCCGGTGCGCACGGCGGCGCCCTTGCCCATGTTGTGCGGATGCTCGATGTAGCGCACGCGCGGCTCCCGGGTCGCCACCTCCCGCAGGACTTCGCGCGTTCCGTCGATCGAGCCGTCGTCGACGACCACAACCTCGAGCTCGGCGATACAGGGGTCCTCGACCGCCAGGACCCGGGCGAGAAGATCGCGCACCAGATAGCGCTCGTTGTAGACCGGCACGATCACGCTCAGCTTGACGGCAGAGGCGCGGGACCCACTGGCGGAGTGGTGAGGGAGGGTGGTCATGGAGGATTGGAGGTCACGCCCTATCGAAGCCGGTGAAGCCGGTGGAACGGGTGGAACGGGTGGAACCTGCGCGATTCGGCCTCATGGAACCGCAAGTCTATCGACAGGCGGGCCGGTTCGCACGGCAGCGTCGTGGTCCGCGCCGTCACCCGATCGGCGCAGCCGAGCTCTGAGCTGGGCGCGAGGCTTCGAGAAAGAGGCGAAAAGTGGTGCCGCGGCCAACGGCGCTCTCGACCTGACCGACGATGAAGTTCAGCAGGTTGTTCAAATCGTGCGCGACCCCGGCCGCGAGCCGCGCGACGGTCTCGAGGCGCCGCGCCCGCGCCTGTGCCTCGGGTGCTGCGTTGGCAGACACCGGCGGTGAATCGGGCGCTCCGGCGATGGCCGGAACAGAGACCGCTACCGACGCGGCGAAAATCAGGCCTCCGAAACGTCGAAAACTCGTCACCTTACGCCTCCCGAGTGCTGGCAGCCTGGAATCTATCGTTTCCGGCATGCGCGGGGAGAGGACGTGCGGCCGAGCCGGCGCAGGTGCCACCTCTGCCGGTGCCGCCCGCGTGACACTGGTAGTGTCACTTCGACTCCAGGGGAAAAGACCATGAAGCTCCACCGCCGACTCCGCTCGCTGCAGCGGATCTCCGCCGTCGCCCTCGCCGCCTTGCTCGCTCAGATGGACACCGCGGCTTTTGCCCAGAAGGCGGAAGCGGAGGTCGACGCCGACCTTCCGCCGTTCGCGAGCGGTATCGACAAGGAGGCCTACCTTCGAGCGCGCGGCGAGTACGAGGCCCTTCGCCACGGGCTTCCTCACTTTCTTCCCTACGAGCCGCGTTCGCTCGCGATTCAGGAGATGGAGGCGGCGCAGCGCTCCCTTCGCCCTGACGTCGCGATGCCGGTCTGGAACCAGCTGGGCCCCAATCCGATTCCGAACGGCCAGGTCACCGGGCCGGTGACGCCGGTGAGCGGCCGGGTGAGCGCGATCGTCGTCGACCCGGGGAACGCCGATATCGTCTACGCCGGCGCGGCACAGGGCGGCGTCTACCGTTCGGTCAACGGTGGCACGAGCTGGACGCAGATCTTCGACGCGGCCGAGTCGCTCGCTATCGGTGCTCTGGCGCTGGCTCCGTCCGACCCTTCGATCCTCTACGTCGGAACGGGTGAGTCCGGGCTCTCGGCCGACAGCTTTTTCGGCGTCGGGCTCTACCGCATCGACAACGCCGCGACGACCGCCGATCTTTCGGGTCCATTCAATCCACTGGTGGTCACGGGCGTCCCCGGAACGACGGCGTTTTCTGGCCGGGCGATCAGCGAAATCGTCGTGCACCCGACCGATCCAGCGACGATCTTCGTCTCGACCACCAGCGGCACGAGCGGGAACCCCTCGGGCGGCTCGATCGGGTTCACCGTCCCGCCGCTCGGCATGCTCGGACTCTATCGCTCGACCAACGCCACCTCTGCCTCGCCGGCCTTCACCAAGCTCACGGTCGCGAACGGTGTCCTCATACCGGGCGATACGTCGGGCAATCTTTCGATCACCGACATCGCGATCGATCCGACCGACGCGAACCGGCTCGTCGCCTGGGTCTTCGGAGCCGCTTCCGCCGCCAATGGCGGGCTCTACCTATCGACCGATGCGCTCGCCCCGGCGCCACTGTTCACCCAGACCCTGGTGAGCACGGCCGCCAACGTTCGCGGAGAGATTGCCGGCAACCGCGTCGGTTCGACGGTGACTTTCTATCTCGCCAACGGCGAAGGCAGCACCGGCCGGCTGCGTTCCTCCGTGGATGGCGGAGTCACCTGGAGCGGCTTCCTCTCCGGAGCCTCGGGTTTCTGCGGTGGCCAGTGCTTCTACGACATCGCGATCGATGTGCATCCCTCGAATGCCAGCATCCTGAACGTCGGCGGTGCTCCGGCGCTGATCGCCGGACGCTCGATCGACGGCGGGGCCACCTTCACCACCAACGCACAATCGGCCAACGGAGTCCATTCCGACACCCACGCGATCGCCATCGCGGATTCGGACCCGACGATCGTCTACCTCGGCTGCGATGGCGGGATCTGGCGTTCTGGCGACAGCGGCATCACCTGGACCAGCCTCAACAACACCGACTTCCACGCCACGCAGTTCCAGAGTCTGGCGCTGCATCCGA
This sequence comes from Thermoanaerobaculia bacterium, assembly GCA_039929145.1. GTDB lineage: Bacteria > Acidobacteriota > Thermoanaerobaculia > Multivoradales > JAGPDF01 > JAGPDF01. Next base: position 6,452 of record JBDSRU010000193.1, on the reverse strand, counting down.
CCGACCGGCAGTTCCTGATCGGCGGCACGCAGGACAACGGCACGCAGTTCCTGCGCCCCGACGGCACCTGGCTCCGCGCCGACTTCGGCGACGGCGGCTACGCGCTCATCGATCAGCAGGCTACCGACACGACGACGGTCACCATGTACCATACGTACTTCAACCAGATCAACGCGATGGGCTTTTCTCGCGTCCTCACCAGCGCCACTGCCGTGGAGAACGGCTGGACCGGCTTCGGGTGTGGCTTTGGCGGTTTCATCGCCAACGGCCTCATCTGCTCGGCGTCCGCCATCCAGTTCTATGCGCCGATGGCGCTCGGGCCCGGCAATCCGAACACCGTCTACTTCGGGTCCGACCAGCTCTACCGTTCGATCGATGCGGGACTCACCATGCCCGCCGTGAGCCAGGTCCTCCAGGCTGGGCAATCCATCACAACGATCGGCATCGCGCCGTCGGACGACAATTTCCGGATTGTCGGCTTGCGCAACGGCAAGCTCTTCGGCACGTCGACGGGTGCGAACCCGCTCGTCGACATCACGAATGCCGGGATGCCGGTGCCGAACCCCGCGGATACTCAAGCTCGCCGTCCGGTGACGCGCGCCGTGATCGCCCGGGGGAACCCCAACCTCGCCTACGTTGCCTTCGGCGGCTACGGTGTCACCACCGGTCATCACATCTGGAAGACCACCAATCTCGCCGGCGGCGCTTCTGGCTGGGTGCCTGCGGGGTCGGGCATTCCGGACGTGCCGGTGAACTCGCTGGCGATCAATCCGAACGACCCGGCGGTGGTCTACGCCGGCACCGACATCGGCGTCTTCGCGACGTTCGACGGCGGCACGAGCTGGGCTCCGTTCGGTGAGGGCCTGCCTCGGGTGGCCGTTTTCGACCTCGGGTTCTTCGACGGCTCCGAGCAGGTCCTGCGCGCTGCGACCCACGGTCGCGGCATCTGGGAGATCGACGCCTCGGGCATCTTCGCGGACGGTTTCGAGAGCGAGGACACGAGCGCCTGGAGCGCAACGATTCCGGTTCCCTGATCGCCGGCCGGCGTCGTTCGCGATCGATCAGGCCGGCAGCGGTGCCCGGCAGTTGCCCCGATGGCTCCCGGTTGCTCCGGCCGCTCAGCCCGGCTGGCCGGAGATGACGCGCAGGAATTGGCGCCAGGGCCCGACCTCATCGGCGTACTGGTTGGCCAGGACGCGGGCGATCTGGACGATGTGATCGTGGTCGTGCGCCACCCAGGTGGCGAGCAGCTGGCGCACGGTCACTTCCCCCAGAATCGGATGAAGCCCTCGGCGGTCGAGGTCCCCTGGCTGGAGCGCGAGCCCGTCCAGGGCGCGGAGACTCGCGCCGCGCAGCCCTGCGAACTCTTCGAGCAGCTCCTCGAGAGTTTTGCCCGGCGAGTCGCGGAACTGGGCGAAGCGGTCAAAACGGTCGAGCGGAACTGCGGTGCCGTGCTCGAGAATCCGTGTCAGGCGTGGCAACCAGTCCCGGAGCTCGCCGTGGATCAGGTGACCCACGACGTCATACGGACTCCAGCTCTCGCCCCCTTCGTGCGCAGAGTCCCATCCCGCCGGCAGGCCGCGGAGCCAGGCATCGAGGACGGCCGGCGTCCGGGAAAGCAGAGCGCGCGCCTCGGCGAGCTCGAACGCTCGGCGTGTGCGGTCACCAGATCCAGCCATCGTCGCTTTCCCTGCGCTCACTCGCCTTCGTCGTCCCCGCCGTCGTCGCCGCCGCCGTCATCACCCTCGTCGCCGCCGTCGTCTTCGGCTTCGTCGTCGCCGCCGTCGTCTTCGGCTTCGTCGTCGCCGCCGTCGTCTTCGGCCTCGTCGTCACCGCCGTCGTCTTCGGCTTCGTCTTCACCACCGTCGTCTTCGGCTTCATCGTCTCCGCCGTCATCTTCGGCTTCGTCCTCGTCCGAGGTGCCGTCGTTGTCGTCGTCCGTGTCGGCGTCGTCCGCAGTGCCGTCGTTGTCGTCATCGCTGTCGGCATCGTCCGGCGTGCCGTCGTTGTCGTCGTCGGCGTCTTCGTCGTCCGGCGTGCCGTCGTCATCCTCGTCCGACTCCTCGGCGTCGGAGGTGCCGTCGTTGTCATCGTCGGCATCCTCGGTATCCGGCGTACCGTCGTTGTCGTCATCGAGGTCGGCGTCGTCGGAGGTACCGTCGTTGTCGTCGTCGGCATCTTCGTCGTCCGGGGTGCCGTCGTCATCCTCGTCGGACTCCTCGGCGTCGTCGTCATCCGCATCGTCGTCTTCGTCGGTGTCCGCGGTGCCGTCGTTGTCGTCGTCCAGATCGGTCTCATCCGGCGTGCCGTCGCCGTCGTCGTCGGTGTCGACGTCGTCATCGAGGCCGTCGTTGTCGTCATCGTCGTCCTCGGCATCGGGATCGCCGTCGTCGTCGTCGTCGAGGTCCTCGATGTCGGCGGTGCCGTCGCCATCGTCGTCCAGGTCGGTCGCATCCGGCGTGCCGTCACCGTCCGCGTCGCCGGGGTGTTCGAGCGAGTAGAGGTCGAACTCATCGGACCAGTCCTCGCGGTCGAACTCGAGTTGTGCCGCATCGAGAGCGACGGCTTCGAGGTAGGCGAGATCGGCGGCGGTGAAGTCGTCGACCTGGTACTCCGCCATGAAGTTGTAGTCGGTCCAAGTGGCCTCAAAGTGGTCGTACTCGTCTGCGGGGATGATCTGGGTGAGGTCGATGTAGTCGAGATCGTCCTCGGAGAGCGCCGGGTAGCCGTAGTTCGGGTAGGCCAGACCGGGCGCGAGCGGGGTCCCGCCCGCGCTGCCGCCCGATGCGGCTCCGCCACCTGCTCCACCTGCGCCACTTCCGCCGGCCGCTCCGGCTGCGGTGATTTTGAGCTCCGCACCTCCTGACGGCCTCCCGGCGCCATCGTAGGCGGTCAGGGTCAGGACGTAAGCACCTGCCGGGAGTCCCGAGTCCACCAGCTTCAGGTCATCGCCGTCCTTCTTCGCCTTCCCGTTCTTGCCGCCGGCGGAGCCGCCGCTCGCGACGAGCGCCGGCACCGGACGGAAGCGCTGCGTCTTCTTGTCCTTGTCGAGAGTCGGCTGGTAGAAGACGAGCTTCTCCCCCTTGACGGGGTGCACGGCCATCGGCGCGCGAACGCCTTTTTCGCTTTCGCAGAAGATGCTCTCGAGTTTGCCGGTCTTGTTGTCGAAGATCGTCGAAACCTTCTGATCGCCACGCATCGAGTTGTACGACGCGTCGGCCCTCACGAAACGGCTTCCCGGTGAGATCGGCGTCATCGGCACGAGGCGCGAGCTCTTCCCGTCGCTGACGGCGCGGACCTTCGGGCGGACGGTGTAGGTGAAGGTCGCCCCGTCCTGCCAACCGCCATTGCCCGGGACCTCCTCCTCGCTCACCTTCGTGCAACTGCCATCGGCGTCGCGGTAGCCGATCGCGGCGCGGATGCTCGCGGGGTTGCCCTTGACCTGAGCCGTCACCTGCAAGCCGTCGCCGATCGGATGGGTTGCCGACGGATCGGGGGAGGAGATCGCCACCGACATCGACGCCTGACCGGCGCCGCCCCCCGCAGAGCTGCCAGCGGCACCGCCGCTCGCGCCGGCGACGATCCCCTTGGCGAGGAACTCGTCCCACTGGCCGCGGACGAACGGCAGCGAGGCGTAGCCGGGATCGATCTTCTGTCCGGCCGGGAAATAGATCGCGAGGCCGGTCGAGCCCACGTGGGCGGCGCCCTCCTTGTGCTCGACGACCGCCGCCTGGACAGCGGCCTGGACGGCGGCGAGCTGGGACTTGATCGGAGCCGCATCGGGCTGCTTCGCGAGCCGCGCGGCGAACTCACCGAGGTCGAAGGAGGCGATGTCGCCACCACCGTCTTCGCCGCCATAGTAGTGCGTCGCGGCGCGCGCCTTGGCCGCGGCGGCCTGCACCGGGCCGGGCGCCTGCGCGAGCGCGGTGGCGAGGCTGTCGACTGCGGTCGTAAGGTCCTTGACCTTCGAAAGGTCGGTCGCCGAACTGGTGACCATCGCTTCGCCGGCTTCGGCGTAGGAGGCGCCCCATTCCCTCACCATCGTCTGGGCGAAGTCGCGCGGCGACATCTTCGGGTTTTTGGTGATCGCGGCGATGACCCGGTGATTCGGATAGCCGGCTCCCGGCTCGAGCTCCTCGGAGGCGACACCGAAAGAGGCGTAGGGAGCGATTGCGTCCATCACCTCGACCTGGGCCATGAGGCACATGTCGAAAGCGAGAATGTCGAACTTCGGCGCGCCGGCGTTCTTGAGCGCTTCGAGTCCCTGAATGAACGGGGCGAGCTTCATGCCGCCCTGGTTGTCGGTATCGTCGTTGAGCATCCCCATCCAGGTGCCGCCGTGGTTGCCGAGCGTCAGGGCGTAATGCTTGGCGGGGAAGTTCTGCATCCCGAAGGCGACGAACCCGACGAGCGTCCGGGGATCGGAGGTGTCGGTCTCCTTGAGGTTGTCCAGCACCTTCGACTTGAGCTTGCCGTTCGTCGCGTCCCGCGTGACGTAGAGCAGTCGGGCGTTGGCCCAGTCGCCGTCCCGGCGGTCATGCTCCGGAGTGCGGTCGAGCAGGACGAGAATGTTGACGTTGTCGGTCGAGCCGATCGACTCGAGCTCGTCCATGTCGTCCAGCATGTCCGGCTCGAGGTTGCAGTCGGCGTCGAGGTAGTACATCAGGGTCCAGTCGCGCTCGGCGACGGCGCCCTTGCTCTTCGCGAGCTTCTTTTCGACGACCGGCTTGGGGTAGGACTTCGGCTTCGGCGCAGCCTGCTTCTTGACCAGCGAGGCGGCGCTCGGCCTGGCGGCCGGCGCCGCGGCCGGCGTCGCGGCCGAGAGCGGCAGCGACAGGGCGGCGACGGCGAATACAGCGAGACCGAGAAATCCCCTGCGAACGGTGGAAAATTGCATAGCTGCTCCTTGAGTTCTGTGGAACGACAGGCGTTACATTGTCCTGCCGGAGATGGGCCTGTCAAGGCGGATCCCGGCAAATTCGGTCGGATGGCGCTGAATGCCGGAGGCTGGCGCCGTATCGGCTTCGAGCCCTGATCGCGACGCCGGCTCGCCGGCAGGCGGCCCTTGAAACTTCGCAGGACGCTGCTCTTCCGGTTCTCCGCGACGGGACGGGATATCGTCCCTCGCCTATGCCCGCATCTCCGTGGAGAAACCCGCGCTGGAGCGGGCTCACCTGTTTCGCCTGTGGCGAAGCCCAACCGGTCGACTCGCTGGCTGGCGTCTGCACGCAATGCTCGCTGCCGCTGCGGGTCGACTACGACCTCAGTTCGCCGCCGGCCGCGAGCTTGCTCGGAGGGCGACCGGCGTCGCTCTGGCGCTACGCCGAAGTGCTGCCGATCCAGCCCGCTGCCGCGGTCTCGCTGATCGAGGGCTGGACGCCGCTCGTCGAGGTCGACCGCGGAATTTTCGTCAAGGACGAGGCGCGCAATCCGACCGGTTCGTTCAAGAGCCGGGGAATGGCGCTCGCGGTTTCGGTGGCGCGGGCGTTTGGCGTGCGCGCCCTCCAGGTGCCCTCTGCCGGGAACGCCGCCGGAGCGCTCGCGGCCTACGGCGCTGCAGCTGGGTTGCCGGTCACCGTCGCCATGCCCGAGGACACTCCGGCGGCGTTCATCGAAGAGTGCCGGCACTACGGCGCCGAGGTGATTCTCGTTCCGGGAACGATTTCCGACGCCGCTCGGGCGCTGCGCGAGCGCGGCGACTCTGGGGCCTTCGACGTCTCGACCCTGCGCGAGCCGCACCGGATCGAAGGCAAGAAGACGATGGGCTACGAGCTCTGGGAGCAGTTGGGAGGCGAGCTGCCGGACGTGGTGCTCTATCCGACCGGCGGCGGAACGGGGCTCATCGGGATGTGGAAGGCCTGGCGCGAGCTCGCGGAGCTCGGCTGGATCGCGCGCGATGCGCGTCCGCCGCGGATGGTCGCCGTTCAGGTCGAGGGCTGCGCGCCCGTCGTGCGCGCTTTTGCGGCGGGAGCTCTACGCACCGAGCCGTTTCCCAATCCGGCGACTCGCGCCTGGGGCCTGCGCGTTCCGGCACCGCTGGGCGGCTTTCTTTGTTTGCGCGCCATCGCCGAGACCGGCGGCACGGCGATCGCCGTGAGCGAGGCCGCGATGGAAGAGGCGACGAAGGCGCTCGCCCGACGCAGTGGAATCGATATCTGCCCTGAGGGCGGCGCAGCCTGGGCAGCGCTCGGCGCCTTGCGCGCCAGCGGCTGGATCGCCCCGAGCGAGCGGGTCGTGGTCTTCAACACAGGCACCGGCCTCAAGTATCGCTAGCCGTTCGGCAACGCCCGGAAACCGTCACGGCGTCGAACCTGCCGTCTTTGATTCTGGGGTGCCGCTCCCCAGCGTCATCAGCCAGATGTCCGACTCGTCGGTCTCATCGATCCAGGAGATGTACTTTCGGTCGCGCGAGAGCGAGAGGTTGCGGAAGCGGTGGCCGGCGGCCGGTCTTG
>JBDSRU010000192.1:0-5691 GCA_039929145.1 Thermoanaerobaculia bacterium | reverse complement strand
ACGCCTCTACCCCGAAGGCCACGTGAGCATCGCGACCGACCTCAACAATCTCGCTGGGCTTCTGCTGGAGCGGAACGAGCCCGCGGCAGCCGAGCCGCTCTATCGCGAAGCCGCCGAGCTCTTCGATCGCACTCAAGGGGCGGGCTTCTGGCGGAGCGGAATCGCCCGGCTGGGTCTCGGGCGCAGCCTCGCCGCCCTCGGTCGTTGGGCTGCGGCCGAGAAGGAACTGCTCGCCGCCGAGCACATCCTCTCGAGCGCCCAGGGCGTGCCTGCCGGCCGGCACCTGCAGTCTGTCGAGGCGCTGGTGGCGCTCTACGAGACGTGGGACAAGGCGGCGCCGAGCGGCGGCCGCGGTAGCGAAGCTGCCAAGTGGCGAGCCCGCCTCGACGGCCTGAAGGCTGACGCTACGGCGAAGCCCTGACGGCCGGGCGTCGCAGCGGGCGCCATGCCGCCCGGCGAGTCGCCGGGATCGCTCTGGCGCGTTTCTTCCCGGCTTACCGTTCTGATGTGCAGGAGAAACTTCTCTCCACCCTTCGCCGCGGCAGCCGACCCGCGCCGAGCGAGCGAGGAGCGCCATGACCTTTCGAGCGAGCCAGACTGCCGTCCGTCTTTTCACGCTGGGTCTCCTGCTCGCGCCCGCGGCGAGCGAGGCGCAGGTCTACACGGTCGGAGCCTTTTCGGTACCCGGAGCGAGCGCGGAGGAGGCCGCTGGATCGAGTCTGGTCAGCGCCGACCTCGATGTCGACTTCGACGACGATCTGGTCGTGGGCGGCAAGACGCCGACGGGCTCCGGGATCCTCCGCGCCTATCGGTCGAACGGACGCACGTTGACCTTGATCCAGTCGCAGACCGGAACGCTCGCCGGGCAGCGCTTCGGCGAGGCGCTTGCCGCCGGCCATTTTTTTCATGGCATGGTCGAGCTGCGCACTCAGCTCGCGATCGGCAGCCCGGGTGGGCGGTCGACCTCACTGGGAGGCGCGGTGACGATCGAGATCCTGACCGGCAATACCCTCGATGTCGTGACCGAGCTCGAGCAGGGCCTCGACGGCATGCCAGGAGCCGACGAGGACGGCGACGACTTCGGCGCAGCGCTCGCGGTCGGGGATTGGAACGACGACGGGTACGACGACCTGGCGATTGGCGCCCCCGGCGAGGACCTCTCCGGGGCGGTCGATGTCGGAGAGGTCTTCGTGGTTTACGGCAGCGAAAGCGGTCTCGATTCGGCGACAGGTGAAGTGTGGAGCCAGGGGTCGGCTGGGGTTCCGGGCGTCAACGAGCCGGGGGATCAGTTCGGATTCGCGCTCGCGGCCGGGGACTTCGACGGTGATTTCATCGATGACCTTGCGATCGGCGCGCCAGGAGAGGAGGTTTCCGCGCTCGCCGGCGCCGGCGCGGTAACCATCCTCCCGGGGTCAGCGAGCGGCCTCACGGCAGCCGGGTCGGTGCAGCTTTACCAAGGGGACGGCATCGTTCCGGGCACCCTCGAAGCCGGCGACCGTTTCGGCGAAGTGCTCGCGGCCGGTCGGATCGTGATGGGCGGCACGACGCAGTCGGCCTCCGACCTGGTCGTTGGCGTGCCTCACGAGGCGGTCGGCATCGAGGCCGGGGCCGGCGCCGTCGTCGTTCTTCCGGGGCGCCTCGGAGGAATCACCGCGACAGGGGCCAAGCTTTTCACCCAGAACGACCTCGTCGGCGCCCTCGCCGAGGCCGGGGACCACTTCGGCGGCTCCCTCGCCATCGGCAGCTTCAAGCGCCCCTTTTACCGTGACCTGGTGGTCGGCGCGCCGGACGAGGACCACGCCTCGGCCGCCGACGCCGGCGTCGCCTACATCTTCTTCGGTCGTGACTCGAGCCTTTCGGCCTCCGACATGCAGTTCGTTCCCCGCCAGCTGGCGAGTGAGACCGTCCTGCCCTCGGCGCTCTTCGGCACAGCGCTCGCCGCCCCCGACCTCGATGGCAACGGCCGCGACGACCTTGCGCTCGGCGTGCCCGGCTTCTCCACCGGGACGCCGAACATTGGCAAGGTGCAACTCCTGTTCTCCGCTCTGTTCGCCGACGGCTTCGACTACGGCAATCGCGACGCTTGGTCGTCGTCGGTGCCGTAGCGCATCCAGGACGGGCGCAGGCGCGGGCGACTCGATCGCAGCGAGAACGTCTGGCGCCGGCTAAACCCGCGACAGCCGGCGTAGCGCGAGGCGCAGGAGCTCGTGGAAGGCGGCCTCCGGCGCTTCCTTGCGTGCCGCGCCGACGGCGCCCTCGGCGAGCGACGGCTTGTAGCCCAGGTTGACCAGCGCGGCGACGAGATCGCTGTCGGAGCCGACCGTTGCGGCGGTGGCGAGCGCCACCGGCAGCTGGGCGGCCAGGACCTGCATCTTGTCGCGCAGCTCAACGACCATGCGCTCGGCGGTCTTCTTGCCGACGCCAGGAATGCGCACGAGGGTCGCCACCTCGCCGGCGGCCAGCGCCGCGATGAGCTCGTCCGGTGCCATACCGGAGAGCACTACCTGCGCGAGGCGCGGGCCGATGCCCGAGACCGCGATCAGGCGCTCGAAGAGCTCCTTCTCGCGTTCACTCCAAAAGCCGTAGAGCGCCAGGGCATCTTCGCGCACGTGGGTATGGATGAAGAGCCGAACGGACGCATCCGGTTCTCCTGCGGTCGCCTTCTGGATCTCGTAGTAGGTCGAGAGCGGGATCGCCACCTGATAGCCGACGCCGCCAACATCCAGAATCAGGCGGTCCGGCGCCGCCTGCACGACCTTGCCGGAAAGCCAACCGATCATCGGCCGATCCTATCTGCGCGGACCGGCCGCGGGCGGGCGGACCGGGCCGGCCTCATCCCGGGATCGTGGAGTCGAGCGCCTGCAGCAGGTCGGCGACGAGGTCGTCCGGATGCTCGAGGCCGATGGACAGGCGCAGAAGGTCGTCCGGCGTCGTCGAACCCGGGCCGTCGCTCGAGGCACGGTGCTCGATGAGGCTCTCCGGACCGCCCAGGCTGGTAGCGTTGGTGAAGAGCTGGAGCCGTGAGGCCACTCCCACCGCTGCGGCCCTTCCGCCCGCCACCCGCAGCGCCATCATGCCGCCGAAGGCGCTCATCTGGCGCGCCGCGACCTCGTGACCCGGGTGGGAAGGCAGCCCTGGATAGAGCACGGAAGAGAGAGCCGGGTGGCCAAACAGAGCATTGGCGACCACCAGGGCGTTCATCGAGTGGCGTTCGACCCTGCAAGCGAGCGACCGAAGACCGCGCAGCACGAGCCAGGAGCTGAACGGGCTGGCGGTGCCGCCGAGCCGCCTTCGGCTCTGGTCGACGGTGTCGGCAAGCCCGGTCCTGCGGGCGAAGACGAGCGCGCCGCCCAGGACATCGCTGTGGCCCCCGAGATACTTGGTCGTCGAGTGGAGGACGAAGTCGGCCCCGAGAAGCAACGGACGCTGCAGCACCGGAGTGGCGAAAGTACCGTCGACCAGCAGGGTGGCTCCGGCGGCGTGAGCGGCGCTCGCGAGCCGCGAGAGATCGACGATCCCGAGCTGCGGATTGGTCGGCGACTCGGCCCAGATCAAGGTCGGTTGACGCGCCAGGGCCGCCTCGACCGCGTCGGCGTCCGCGAGATCGGCGAAGAGCGGCTCCATCCCCCAACGCGGCAGGAAGTCGAGCGCCAATTGACGGACGCCGGAGTAGATTTCGCTGTGGAAGAGGACTCGCGCCCCGGCGGGGAGAGACTGCAGGAGCGTCGACGCCGCCGCCATGCCGGAGGCAAAGACGAGCGCGCGGCTCTCGGGGCCGCCGCCTTCGATCGCCGCCAGCGCTTCCTCGAGGCGATCCTGGGTCGGATTGCCTTCGCGCTGGTAGAGATGCCCGTGGAGAGGCTCGGACTCCGGCCCGTGCAGAAATGTGGTGGAGAGATGGATCGGGGGAGTGACCGCGCCGGTCTCCCGGTCGACCTCCCCTCCGGCGTGCACGGCGACGGTTTCGAAGCGCATGGCGGGAGCTTATCCCCCGCGAGCCTCGCGGCGGGCGCGCCGGACTAGGTGCCCTTGGCTTCGCTGTCGAGCATGCCGAACTGCTCGAGCAGCGGCTTGTCGTACTGCACCTTCGCTTCACGCTTGCGCTGTTCGATGATCGAGCCAAGCAGCCGGTTGACCTCGTTGCGCTCCAGCGTTTGACGGGTCTGGATGCGCTCCGCGGCGAAGGCCGTGGCGTCGAAACCCTTGCGCGCCGTGATCTCGTACAGGATCGCGCCCTGGTCGGTGAGCAGCGGCGCGCCGACCTCGCCGGTCTTGCCGGCGAGCGCGGCGGTAACGAGACCGCGGGAGTCGCTGAGTCCCTCGACGTTGCCGTCGCGACCGAACTCACCGCTCTCCTTGACCTCCACGGCGAGCTCCTTGGCGACGTCGGCGAAACTCTTGCCGGAGCCGAGCGCGCCGCGCGCTTGAACGAGGCGGGCGAGCGCGAGCTCCCCAGCCTTGGCGCGCAGGGCGGCCGGCCGGACCTTGGCCTCGACCTCGGTCAGGGCAGGCAGACGCGCCGGGGTTTCGGAGACCAGCGACAGGATTGCGAAGCCGCGCGCGATCTTCACCGGCGCCGAGGTCTTGCCCGCTTCGAGCGCGAAGGCGGCGGCGGAGAAGGGCGTGGCGCGGCCGATGCCGGCGACCACTTCGTCGACGCCAAAAGGCGGCGTGGTGATGAACATCACGGTGTCGTCGTCGGCCAGCGCCTTGAGCTGGGCCTCCGAGGTGAGCTTCTCGCTGCTGATGCGCGCGGCGAGCTCGGTGGCCTTGGCCTGCGCCTGCGCTTCAGCGCGTTCGGCGGCGAGCCGCGCGCGCACCTGCGCCTCGGCTTCGGCGAAAGGACGCTGTCCGGCGGCGCGCTTCTCGATCACCTGGATGAGGTGGTACCCGAAGCTGGTGCGGATCGGACCGACCAGCGCTCCCGCGGGGGCATTGAACGCCGCCTCCTCGAACTCCTTGATCATGCGGCCGCGGCCGAAGAACCCGAGATCGCCTCCGCGCGTCTTCGAACCCGGATCGTCGGAGAGCTCGGTCGCGAGCTTGGCGAAATCCTCTCCGGCCTCGACGCGCCCGCGCGCACCGACGAGGGCCTTCTCGGCGGCCTCGGCGGTACGCTGGTCGTCGACCTTGAGCAGGATGTGGCGAGCGTGAACCTGCTCTTCCTGGGTGAAGTCGGAAAGGTGGGAGTTGTAGTAGCTCTCGAGGTCGGCCTTCTCGATCGTCATCTTGGCGCGCGTGCGCACCGTGTCGACCAGCAGGTAGTTGACGATGCGCTGCGGCGGCAGACGGAACTCATCGGCATGGCGGTCGAAGTAGGAAGCGACCTCGGCCGGAGTGAGTGTAGCGCCGGTCTGGAAGCCCGCGGCGGGCAGCACGAGATAGCGTACCGAAGCGCGCTCGGCCTGTTCGCGATAGGAGCGCTCGACGTCGGCGTCGGAGACCGCGAGACTCGAGGAGAAGATCGAGTTCAACTTGGTGAGCACGATCTGACGCCGCATCGACTCCTCGAAATCGCGCACCGTGTAGCCGTTGGCGCGCACGAAGCGCTTGTAGGTCTCCTCGCCGATGAACCCGCCACCGGCGTCCTTCATGCCGGGGATCTCGAAGATCGCCTCCTGCACTTCGACGTCCGACGCCTCGAGGCCGCGGTCGGCGGCCTCGTTCAGGAGCAGCCGCTGATCGACCAGG
>JBDSRU010000191.1:0-7220 GCA_039929145.1 Thermoanaerobaculia bacterium | reverse complement strand
TGACTACCGGACGACGGGCCGCTTCTACGTCTACTACACGCGATTCTCCGACGGAGACATCGTGGTGGAGCGCTATCAAAGATCGGCCGGAAACCCGGATGTCGCCGACGCAGCTTCCGGAACGGTTATCTTCCGCATCGATCATCCGGCGGACAACCACAATGGTGGTCAATTGGCGTTCGGTCCGGACGGCTTCCTCTATATCTCGATCGGCGACGGCGGACCGCAGTGCGACAACGGCGCGGGAGCCTCGGGAGACGGACAGAGTCCGGGCACCCTTCTGGGAAAGATTCTGCGGATCGACGTGCGCGGGGTGGACCCGACGCCCGCCGCGAACGAGTGCAGCCTCGACGCTTCCAACTACACCGTGCCTTCCGACAACCCCTACGTCGGTCAGGCGAGCGCGTGCAACGAGGTCTGGGCGCTGGGAATGCGCAATCCTTTCCGCTTCACTTTCGATCGAGTCACCGGTGACCTCTACCTGGGAGACGTCGGCCAGTCCGAATGGGAAGAGATCAACCTCATCCGCGCGACGGCACCGACGCCTACCAACCTGGGCTGGGTCTGCCGCGAAGGCTGCCAGGCGTCCTTCACCTCATCGGGCTGCTCGAACACCGGCTGTCCCGCCGACGCTGGCGCCACCTGCGAGTTTCCCCGCGCCTCCGGCTTCATGGATCCGATCCTTTGCCACCAGAACTCCCCGTGGATCTCGATCATGGGCGGCTATCGCTATCGCGGGCAGCAGGTGCCGGTGAATTCCGGCCGTTATTTCTACGGCGACGCCGGATGCGGACAGGTCTGGGCGACCACCACGGACTTCGACGAGACGAATCCGGCCGCCATAACGTCGGCCTGCTGGCTGAGTGGCTCGTCGAACTACGGGTTCGGGGAGGATCACCTGGGCGAGCTCTACATCGTCCGCGGTGGCGCCCACGTCGTGAATTGCATCCACAACGGCCAAGGCTGCTACTGGGCTCGTTGGGGCGGATTGTTCGAGGATGGCTTCGAGTCGAATGACACCTCCCGCTGGAGCTCGGCGGTACCGTAGTGTTCAGGCTTGGATCCGCGAGCCGAGGCGTCCTTCTCGCCGCGGCGCTTCTTCTTCCTACGGCGGGGGTCGCCATCGTCGTGCCGGTCACGACGCCGGCACAGCTCATCGCCGCGATCGACGCCGCGGCGCCGGGCGATGTCATCACGCTCGCCGCGGGAACCTACGACATCACTCAGAACTTGAACTGCGACGTCGCCGGCACGGCGAACGCGCCGATCGTCGTGCGGGCGGCGATACATCTCGGTGCGCTCATCCGCTTCGATACCTTGGAGGGATTCAAAGTTTCCGCCCGTCACTGGGTCTTCGAGGATCTCGACATCCAGGGAGTCTGCGCCGCGCATGCCGATTGCGAGCACGCCTTTCATATCTTCGGCGATGCAGATTTTCTACGCATCCGGCGTTCGCGCCTTCGCGACTTCAACGCCCAGGTGAAGAGCAACGTCACGGCCGGCCAGTTCCCCGACGACGTGGTGATCGAAGACAATGAGTTCGCCGACTCCGCTCCGCGACAGACCGACAACCCGGTGACCAAGATCGATGTCGTCGGCGGGCGGCGCTGGATCGTGCGCGCGAACTTCATTCACGATTTCGAAAAAGCGCTCGACAACTATGTCTCCTACGCCGCTTTTCTCAAGGGGAACTCGCGCGACGGGCTGTTCGAGCGCAACCTGGTGATCTGCGAGCGCGACCATGCTGGAGGCGTCCGCCTCGGCCTTTCTCTTGGCGGCGGGGGAAGCTCGCCGGGTTCGATCTGCGAGGAAGGCACCTGCACTCCGGAACATCAGCACGGCACTGTGCGCAACAACATCGTCATCAACTGTCCGGCGGATGTCGGGATCTACCTCAACTCCGCCGCCGATACGAAGGTCTACGACAACACGCTGATCGCGACTACCGGCATCGATGTTCGCTTCGCCAGCTCGACCGCCGACCTGCGCAACAATCTGGTTGCGGGAGTGATCCGCAACCGCGACGGTGGCAGCTCGACGCTAGGCTCGAACCTCACCGGCATCACGACGGCGCAGTACGAGCAGTGGTTCGTCGATCCGCTCGCCGCCGACCTGACGCTGGTCGATGGCACTGTCTTCGTCGATCTCGCCGAAGCGCTCGCCGCCGTCCCGGACGACTACTGTGGGACGACGCGCGACAGCGCACCCGATCGCGGCGCGGTCGAGTACGCCGGCGCGATCTGTGAAACGACCCGCGCCGGCGGAGCTACCGGAGTCTTCCGCGACGGCTTCAGCACCGGCGGCACCGGACAGTGGTCGGCCGCCCTCCCCTGATGTCGACTGCGGCAGCGACGGAGCCGTGGGCCCGCTGACTGCTACCGGCGCCAGCGCGCCGAGAGGGAGAAAACCTGTGCCCGGCTGCTGTAAGTGCCGGGGTAGCGGAACGCCTGGCGGTTGTCGGACTGGTGGTACGAATAGCCGGCGTCGAACGAGAGTCCGGGCAGGTTGTAAGAGGCGCCGAAGGCGAAGACGGTCGTATCCCCTTGGGAGAAGCCGGGCTCAATTGTCTCGGCGGGAACCGGGCTCGGCTCGAAAGCGAGTCCGCCGCCCAGCGCCCATCGCGGCGAGAGAGTCCAATCGGCGCCGAAGCGCAGGCTGACGACATCGTTCCAGTCGCGCCGGCGATCGAGCGCTTCCGGACCGCCCAAGCAGCAGTCGAGGTACGGGTCCCGGGCGATCTCGATGCGCGTGCGGTCGAGCACCGACCATCCGCTCCAGACGATGTCTCCTTCGAGCTTGAGGCTGTCGGTGATGCCCCACCAGAGGCCGATGGCGGCGGTCGGCGGAAGTTCGAAGTTCATCTGCGCCGAAGACGATACGAAGCGGCGATCGAACACGGCCTGCGCCTGCGGGTCGATGAACGGCTCGCGCGGGAAGTAGCCGATGTCGCCGCTGCCGGCGAGCGAAACGCCAGATCCGAGCAGCGCTCCCCAGCCCCAGTTCGGCGCGCCATACTGGACGCCGAGGTCGACGCCGAGGCCGTCAACCTGGCTGGCGGCCTCGCCGGTGATTTCTGCGACGACGACGTTCTGCGGGCCGAGGATCAGGCGCTCCTGCGAGGCCCAGGAAGTCTCGAAGCCGCCGCGCACGTAGCGCAGCGACCCGCCGAGGCTCCAGCGCTCGTCGATCGCCCAGGCGACCGTCGGGCGGAGCTCGAAGAGCGAGGTCTCCTGGCGGATCGTCTCGTAGCGGCCGGGGAAGAGCGCCGTATCCCAGTTGGTGATCGTCCAGAACGGCGCGTCGAGACTGAGCCCGAAGGTCAGGGGCGCGGCCATCTCCTTCGGTCGCCAGGTGGCGTAGAGCGCGGCGGGAAACTGAATGATGTGGTGCGCGCTGTCGCTCCTTCCGGCGGTGTCGAGCTGATCCGCGGGCGCCTGGAAGTCGAGGCCGGCCTCGAACTGAAAGCCATCGAGCCGGGCGATGCCGGCCGGGTTGTAGCGCACCGCAGAAGGGTCATCGGCGCGGGCGACGAAAGCGCCGGCCTGGGCGGCACCGCGGCCGCCGTGCTGGAAAAGGCCGAAGCCGGCGGCCGAAACAGGTGCCGGAGCGAGTACGCAGAGGAGCAGGAGGGCGCGTCGGTTCATGATCTGGCTAGTCTATCTCCTGGCGTCGGCGGGCTAGAATGGGAGCGTGATCGCTTTCCCGCGCCCCCTCCAGGCGGTAGCCGAGAACACCGAGCGCCTCAAGGAGGAGCTGCGGTCGGCGCCGCACGATCTGCGCGAGGTCGCGACCGACTTGATCGACCGCTTCTTTCGCCACCTGCCGGGCGCGATCACCGGCATCGTCGTTTTCTTCCTGTTCTGGCTCTTCGCCCGCCTTGCCGCCCGCCTGATGCGCCAGGTCACCGAACGGGCGCACTCCGACGAGACGGTGCGCGACATGCTGGTGCCTCTCACCCGGTTCGTCGTGCTCACGATCGGCGTCCTGATGGCCCTGGACCAGATGGGTTTCGAGGTGAGCTCGCTCCTCGCCGGGCTGGGCATCGCCGGCCTCGCCGTGGGGCTCGCGGCGCAGGACACGATTGCGAACATCTTCGCCGGCGTCGCCATCCTCTGGGATGGGCCCTTTCGGCTCGGCGATACGGTGACGATGGGCGGAAACCAGGGGCAGGTGAGCGAGATCGGACTGCGATCGACGCGTTTGCGTACAGCGGATCAGCGCGAAGTGATCCTGCCGAACAAGGATGTGATCCAGCAGCCGATCGTCAATCATTCGCGCTCGCCCGCGATGCGCATCGACGCCGCGGTTCAGGTCGCCTATGGCACCGCCGTCGAACGAGTGCGCGAAGTGTTGCTCGCCGCGGCCCGGCAGAGCTTGCCGGTGCTCGTGAGCCCCGAACCCCAGGTGCTGGTCACGGTGCTGGGCGAGTCCGGGGTGACGGTCGAGCTCCGCGTCTGGGTGGAAGATCCTTTCTCTCCCGCGAGCTCGCGGTTCCTGCTGCTCGAAGTGACCCAACGGGCGCTGGAGGAGGCCGGTATCGAGATTCCGTTCCCGCGGCGCGTGCTGACGATGGTGGACGAGCGCGCCGGTCGTTGATCGTCCGCGTCGCCCGCTGCTAAACTCTGTCGACGCCTCCTCCTGACCATGATCGTCGAGAAACGCCGCATCGGACCTGACACCCTCCTCGTCGTGGAGGGCGTCATCAAGCTCGGCGAGAGCGCTGTCTTCTTCGCCAAGGCGCTCGAGCGGGTGCTGGAAGAAGAGGGCCGGCACGTCCTGGTCGACATGGCGAGGATCAATCAGATGGACTCGACCGGTATCGGTGAGCTCGTCGGCTACCTCACCCGCTTCAGCGAGGCGCGGCGAAAGCTGATTCTGGTCGCACCCTCCGAGCGGGTTCAGCGGCTGCTGCGCGTGGTTCAGCTCGACGCGCTCTTCCCGACCTACGAGACGCTGGATGCCGCTCTGGCGGCCGAGCAGGCCTGAGTCGGCGCTGCGCCGGCCCGTCACGGTCCAACGCTCCCGCGCGGACTCCTCGTCGCCCGACGACTGCCGCGGCCGCCGGTTTCGACCCCGAACGAGGCTGGACTGCGGCGGAGGGGCGCTCGCGCCCGTGCGCCGCGAGAATCTAGAATGTCATTGCACGAAGGCATGGAGAACCGATGAAATCCGACCTCATGACCGACGATCAGATGCGAGCTGCGCTCGAGGAACTCCAGGCCCAGCTCGGTGACCGCATCAGCTTCGAGCTTTCCGACCGCGAGCCGTTCGAAAGCGATTTCGGACGCTGGAAGCACAGGCTCCCGGCCGCCGTGGCGCGCTGCCGGAACGCGCAGGAATTGGCCCAGGCCATCCGCTTCTGCAGCGAACGCGGCATCCCGGTGGCGCCGCGCAGCCAGGGGCACACCCAGAGCGGCCAGTCCACGACCCGCGGGCTGCTGCTCGATTCCTCGGCGATGTCGCGCATCCTCGAAATCAACGAGCAGGAGCTCTATGCCGACGTCGAATGCGGTGTGATCTGGCGCGACCTCGTCGTCGCGGCGACGGCACGCGGGCTGCTGCCCCCGGTCCTGACCAACAACCTTGGCGTGACCGTCGCCGGCACGACCTCGATGGCCGGTCTCGGCGTCGCGAGCTTCCGCTTCGGCACCCAGGCCGACAACGCCATCGAGCTCGAAGTTGTGACCGGTGCCGGCGAGATCGTCGTCTGCTCCCGCGACCGCGAGCCCGAGCTCTTCGACATGGTGCGCTGCAGTCTGGGGCAGATCGGCATGATCACGCGGGTGCGCACGCGTTTGCGGCGCGCCGCGCCGATGGTGCGCATGTACACGCTGGTCTATGACGAGCTCGGCGACTTCATGGACGACGCGCTCAAGGTCATGCACGCGCAGGAAGGGCCGCTGACGGCCATCGCCTCGATGGGTGGCATCTGCTCTCCGGCGCCGCTCGGTTTCCGGAAAATCGGCGACGGCGTCGAGCTCGGCAAGGGGATGATCGGCTTCGCGCAGTGGCTCTTCCCGATGTTCCTGACCATCGAGTTCGCGCCCGGTGAAGAGCCCGACGACGACAAGGTCCTGGCCCCGCTTTCGCCCTGGCGCCGCTCCCTTATCCAGGACGTGACGCAGCTCGAGTTCTGCCGCCGGATGGAGCCGATGTTCGAAGCCTGGAAACTTTCTGGCTACTGGGAGAAGCCGCACCCGTGGATGGAGACCACGTTGCCTTGGGACTCGGCGAAGGAGTACATCGAGACGATCCTCTCCAACCTCCCGCCGGGGGCGCTCGGGGCGGGTGGGCACGTCCTCCTCTGGCCGGCGAAAACTTCGACTTCCCAAGTCCCTCTGTTCATGCACCCCGGCGGCGAGCAGGTGCTGGGATGGGGAGTCCTGGGCGCGGTCCCGGAGTCGAAGCTCGACGAGATGCTGACCCAGCTCGAAATGGCCTCCGAGCTCTCGATCGCCTACGGCGGCAAGCGCTATCTCTCCGGCTTCATCACTTTCGACACGCCCGAACGCTGGGCCGCCCACTATGGCGATCAGTGGCCGCGCCTGTGCGCCGCCAAGCGCCGCTGGGATCCTTCCGGAATCCTCGCTCCCGGGTTCATCCAGTACGAATGAAGTCTGCCGATCGAAGTGGAAATCTTGCGCGAGGAGTGACGAGGAGATGAATCGGATTGCCCTGCTCACCGGCGGCTCGACCCCGGAGCGTGATGTCGCCCTGGCCGGGGCGGCGCAAGTCGTCCAGGCCCTGCGCACCCTGGGCCACGAAGTCACGGTCGTCGATACGGTCAGCGGCCCCTTGACCCTCGCCGCCGAGGAGGCGCTGCTCTCGCAGGCCGTGCGGCGCGAGCCGCCGACCGTGGAGGAGCTCACGGCGCTCGCCCGGCAGGAAAATCTTCCGGCGCTGGTTTCGAGCGGCGAGTTGCGCGCTGCCGATTTCGTCTTTCTGGTGCTCCATGGCCTGCAGGGGGAGGGCGGCTCGGTGCAGGCCCTGCTCGACCTCGGACGGCTGCGCTACACCGGGAGCGGAGCGCTGGGCAGCGGCATGGCCATGGACAAGGAGGTTACCAAGCGGCAGCTCCAGGCGGCGGGGATTCCCACCGCTGACTTCGCGATGTGGCCGCTGCCGCCCGCAGCGGTCGCCGATCTCGGCCTGCCGCTCATCGTTAAGCCTTCGAACGGTGGCTCGACGGTCGGCTTGACCCTGGTCAAGAGGCCCGAGGA
>JBDSRU010000190.1:0-3491 GCA_039929145.1 Thermoanaerobaculia bacterium | reverse complement strand
GGAAAACGTGCCCCTCCACCACGCCGCGCTCGTCGCGAAGCCGGACAGAGACCTCAGTGACCTGGTCCGCCGCGATCTCGAAAAACAGCCGCGCGCCGCTGCGCCCGGTATCGGCGTCGAACGCCTCGAGCTCGGCCGGCCCCGCCGGTACGGATCCGAAGTCGAAGCGACCCTCGAGATCGCTCCGCCGGACGTCGATCAGGCGCTCTCCGACGTAGAGCGCCAGGTAGGCGTTCGCGACCGGGGCGGTTCCCGAAGCGTCGATGACCTCGCCGCGCACCTCGCCGGACGGAGCCGGCGGCTGGCGCACGATCTCCAGGTCGCGCTCGACGACCGCGCCGGCGTTCGGGATCTCGACCGTGCCGAGAGCGAAATTGCCGAGGCCGTCCTGCGCGGAGAGCGAGATCACGCCCACGGGCAGGTCGCCGACATCGTAGTTGCCGTTGCCGTCGACGTGCGCGTGTCTCGCCTCGAGAAATACCGGGCTCGCCGCGACGACGCGCAGCTCCGTGGGCACGGAGCCGTCGTCGTAGGCGACATGGCCGCGCACGAGTCCGCGGCCGAGCAGGACAATGTCGAGCTGCACCACCTGCCCGATGTAGCGAACTCTGCCCAAGGCCTCTCCGAGGTGGCCCGAGCCGGGCTCGTGCCCGCGCAGGTGGAAGACCCCGCCACATTCGGTCTGCCGCACGTAGTCGAAACGAAATCGCCCGTCCGCGTCCGTCAACACCGCTGCGGTGACGTGATGAACGCAGGGATCCTCCAGGCTCACGACATTGGAGTAGTCCGTTTCGGCGAGCTCGATCCGGGCGTGGGGAACCGGGACGCCCGCGGAGCTGATCAGCCGTCCCTCGACGATCGTCCCGGGCATCGTCGCGGTGATCACCACCGGGAGAACCTGCGAGCTCACCAGGTCTCCGAGCACGCTCGCGACCTGCCGGACCTCGATCTCATGGGTGGCGTAGGGGCTCAAAGGATTGTTGAAGACGACCTTGACCAATCGCGTCGGGCGGAAGGCCTCGAGCACGCCCTCGCCGCGGGTCGACGTCCCGCCGTCGGAAACCTTGCCATCGATTTCGAAGTGCCCGGGATCGCGCGGCGTCAGGCTCGAGAAGTCGACGGCTCCGGTGAACAGCAGGTCGACAACATGGCCGGTCTTGTCGATGCGCGCGTTCTGAACTGCGGCGACGACCTCGAACTGGCGGAGAGGGATTTCGCTGGCGGCGCCCGGGATGAGATCGTCGACGTCGCCGTCGCCGTCCGGGTCGAGGGCCAGCGTCGGCACCTCGCCAGAGAAGGAGAAGTCGACCACGGCCCTGCCGTTGGCACTGAGCCCGACACTCGGCCAGGTCCAGACCGTGAGCTCACCCGCCGTTGCCGGCGCGAGGATCGCGAGATCGGCGACACCGCTCGTCCGGCGACGTAGCGTGACGCGATAGCCGCCAGCCTCCGGCGCGGCAAGGAGCGCCAGCTCACCGGAGCCTAGGTCGTAGAGATCGCCGAACGGAAGCTCGCGCACCCGGTCGGCGGCCGTGCCCGGCCCGAAGAGGCCCTTGCCGCTCGTGCGGCTCGACACTTCGAGATAGCTCCCGGCGCCGTCCGACGCCACCAGACCGACCCTCGCGGTGCCCGCGGTCGTCGCCGCGAAGCGCTCGAAAGCGGCCGTCACGCCGGTGCTCGCCGCCTCGGCGCGGAAGACCTGTCCGAGTGCGTCGCCGAACAGCGCACCGCGGCGGGTCGTGCGGCGCAGGGCGTCCCACTCCCACTGCTGATCCGGCGCTCCGGTCCACTCCACCGCGAGCTCGGCCAGGGAATCGAACGGCGCTTCGCCGAGCGCGACGTAGCGCGCCGCCTGCGCCAGCTCGAAGACCCTCTGGTCGACCTCGTCCCGGCCGACCTGCGGATGGCCTGCACGCAGGCCCGCCGGCGCGGTCGCCAGTGAGAAGCCGAGGCCGACCAGTCCGAGCCCCTGTCGGCGCAGCACGGGTGGCAAGAGCTCCACTTCATAGGGCAGCACGATCTCGGTCGGCGAGAGGGGGATGCCGGTCTCGCCCACTCCCACATGAAAGTCGAACGTCGGTTCGATGTGATTGTCCGCGCGCACGAACGAGGCGATCACCCGGCCGGAGAGCAGCGGCCGGATGCGGAACTCGACGAGCTCCGACTCTCCGGGGAGGATCGAATCGATCGTCCTCCTGTTCTCGCCCACCACCTGGACGCCGGCGAGCTGGCTCGGCGGCAGCGCCAGCGAGACGAGGTTCGCGGGCGTGATGCCGTTGTTGGTGACGCTCACCGACATCGTGTATTCCTCGTCGGTGCGCACGACGTCCGGGTGACTCACGTGCACGCCGAGCGTCGGGTCGCGGACGACCACCGCGCCGCGCGCCGTGCCGCTGATCCGGCGAACTCCCGTCGGCAGGCCTTCGAGGACGCCTTCGAGGTCGAAGTCGACGATGTGGGTCCCCTCGCGCACGCCTTCGACGAGGAACTCGGCTTGCGCCGTCGACTGAGCGATCAGGAACGTCAGGTCGTCTGCCGTGCCGAGAATGCCGTCGGGACCCGGCACGCGCATCGGCACCGGCGTGCCCAGCGTCGTCGGCGGCTCGGTGCGCGCCTGCGCGAGTCCCGCGGGCAACCGGATCTTCGCCGTCAGATCACGGATAGAGAGGACATCCCCTTCCGGCGCGCCGTTCGTCGCCATCAGCACGACAGAGAAGAACTGGTGCAGGAGCGAGAGGTCGGTCGGGAAGAGAATGACGCCCGGAAGCGGCGGCATCTCCTCCTCCTCGCAACCTGACGGGTTCAGGCAACCGCCGCTCTGCGGACCGGCGCGAGGCCTCAAGCGCAACACGAACGGCGCCATCTGCGGCGCGCGGAAGCGCGAGCCTCCCCCTCCCCCGGTGAGCATGGTGACGGACGGGAGTCCGAAGTGCGCCTTCGGATACCAATAGACCACCGGCACGTTGTAGTCGAAGCTGTCGCCTTCGACGCCGAAGCCGAAGGTGAAGTTGTAGGCGCGGGTCGAAGTGCCGTCGACGACGATGCCGTGGCTGCGGATCTCGTCCAGCGTGAGCGGGCGCGAGGTGACGCGCGTGACGAGGATCTGGGTGACGAGGATCGCGGCCGACCGCGGCTCGGCGTAGGCGAGAAGCTCCCCGCCCTGCACCAGCCGGATGTTGTCGAGGCGGTACTGCCCCTTGAGCGAGAGCCGTGGACTCCGGAACGGCTCGTTGGGCACCGTCGTGAGCTCGAGGACGCCGTCGATCTCGGGGCCGGTGAAGTCGCCGACGACGATGAGGTCTGGCGGCAGTGCCCCGGTCACCGGGTCGAAGCCCAGGAGAGCTGTGTTGACGATCGTCGGGGTGTCGAAGGGAATGGTCTGGCTTTCGGGGGAAATGGCGAGGGTGGTGCCGGCGATGTGGAGCGTGCCGGTGCCGAGCGGGCCCTGCGCCGCCGCGGCGCGTGGGAGAACCGCGAGCCCAGCGGCAGCG
>JBDSRU010000189.1:0-4091 GCA_039929145.1 Thermoanaerobaculia bacterium | reverse complement strand
GAGGTTTTCGAGAGCGGGACGGCGAACTGTCTCGGCTTCTCGCAGCTCTTCGTGGCGCTGGCGCGCGAGCTCGACCTGCCGGTCTATCTCTTGCGGGTCTCGGACCTGCAGAGCTTCGAGCGCGACGGCGACCTGATCGTCGCCTCGGCCCACATCACGGCGGCCTACGGAACTCCTGACCGGCGCCGGATCCTCGACTTCGCGCAACGCCCGGTGCGGGCGTACCGCTGGGTCGAGGAGATCTCCGACCTCACCGCGGTGGCGCTCTATTACTCGAATCGCGGTGCCGAAGAGTTGCGCGACGGGCAGACCGACGGTGGGCTCGAGCTCCTGCGCATCGCCGTGCGTCTCGACCCCGAGCTTGCCGAGGCCTGGATCAACCTGGGGGTTGCCGAGCGGCGCGCCGGCGACGTGGTCGCGGCCGAGGCGGCCTATCGCTCGGCCCTCGAAGTCGACCCTTCCACGGTGACCGCCTATCAGAACCTTTCCGCTCTGCTGCGCCTGGTCGGCCGCGAGCAGGAAGCCGAAGACCTGCTGGCGCTCGTGGATCGCTCCGGCAACCGCAACCCGTTCAGCTACCTTGCGCTCGGCGATCTCTCGCTGCGACTCGGGCGCCTGGAGGAAGCCGGGCGCTTCTACCGCCGGGCGGTGCGCCTCGATCCGACCCAGGCCGAGACCGAGGCCGCGCTCGGGCACTGGGCGCTCGCCGCGGGCAAGCCCCGCGAAGCCCAAAAGCACCTGCGCAAGGCGCAACAGATCGACCCCAAGAACGCCCGGGTGGACGACCTCGCCCGGCGCCTTCAAGGCTGAGAACTCGGAGTCGAAGCAGAGCGGCTGGCGCCCGCGATTCTCGCGGCACGCCCTACATGCCGCGATTCTTCCACTGACGCAAAACCTCGTAGAGCGCGATCCCGACGCAGGTCGAGAGGTTCAGCGAGCGCACTTCGCGGTCGGCCATCGGCAGCCGCACCAGCCGGTCGCGATAGCGCTCGCGGAGCTCCTCGGGCAGCCCCCGGCTCTCCCCTCCGAAGACCAATGTAACCGGCGAAGGGTATTCGACGTCCCAATAGTCGAGGTTCGCATCGGCAGTGAAGAAGTAGGGCGCTCCGAGCTCGGGGAGATGGCTCTCGAATGCCGGCCAGGAGTCCCAGCGCATCGGGGCGACGCGCTCCCAGTAGTCGAGACCGGCCCGGCGGACCTCGCGCTCGGCAAGAGAGAAGCCGAGCGGGTCGACGAGATGCAACTGGGCGCCGGTTGCGAGGCAGGTACGACCGGCGTTGCCGGTGTTCCAGTGGATCTCCGGCGCGACGAGCGCCACGTGCAGGCAAGGCATGAAACCTCCGTTCCTGGCGGTCGTAGTGAGCAACAGGCTGATCTTACGAGGAGAAGACTATGGGCAAGCCGATGAAAATCGTGGTCGGATCGCTGGCGGTCGGAGTCGCGGCGGTCGGACTCTTTCTTTACAGCCGCAACGCTGCAGCAAAACAGGAAGGACTGAAGACCGTCGAGATCACGCGCGGAGTGATCATCGACAAGGCCCTCGCGGTCGGCCAGGTGGTTCCCGACCAGGAGATCCAGGTCAAGTCGCAGATTTCGGGCATCATCGACGAGTGTTTCGTCGAGGTAGGCGACCGCGTCGAAGTCGGCCAGTCGCTGTTCTCGGTGAGCCCGGATCCAACGCCGCTCGAACTTGCCGACGCCGAGCGCCGGGTGCAGCTGTCGCAGGTCAACTACGACCGCGCGCAGCAGGATCTCGAGCGCACCAAGTCGCTGTGGAGTGGCGGCATCCTGGCGCGCGACGCCTTCGACGCCCGCCAGAAGGATTTCGAGCAGGCCCGCATCACGCTCGAGCAGGAGAAGGACAAGCTCGCGCTGCTCAAGGAAGGCCGGATCGTGCGCAAGGTCAACGGCGTCGACTCGGTGATCCGGGCGTCGGCCGCAGGCACGGTGCTCGAACGCAAGGTCAATCCGGGTGACCCGGTGGTGCCGCTGACCTCGTTCCAGGAGGGCACGGTGCTGATGACGCTGGCCGATATGACGACCCTCGAGTTCAAGGGCACGGTCGACGAGATCGACGTCGGCAAGCTGCACGAGGGCATGGAAGTCCGCATCCAGATCGGCGCGCTGCCCGGGAGCTCGGTGCCGGCGAAGCTGACCCGAATCGCGCCGAAGGCGCGCGAAAAGGAGGGCGCGACGATCTTCGACGTCGAGGCCGAGATCGACACCACGAAGTCGACGGTCACCTTGCGCGCCGGCTATTCGGCGAACGCCGATGTGATCATCCAGGAGAAGCAGGGCGTGCTGCTGGTGCCGGAGCGCCTGGTGACGATGGACAAGGACAAGGCTTCGGTCGAGGTCCCGGGCGCCAGGCCCGAAGATGAGCCGGTGAAGAAGGAGATTCAGGTCGGGCTCTCCGACGGCCTGAACCTCGAAGTCGTCGCCGGGCTCGCCGAAGGCGACAAAGTCATCCAGCGGCCGGCCAGGGAAGTCGAGTAGAGGAATGTATCTGCGCAACTATCTGCGGCAGTTCCTGCGGGACGTCCGCGCGCAGAAGCTGCGGCTCTTCCTGACCGTCTTCGGGCTCGTCTGGGGCACCGCAGCCGTGACGTTGATGCTGGCGTTCGGAGAGGGGCTTCACCGGCAGGTGCTGGTGGCGCAGAAAGGGCTCGGCGACGCCATCGTCATCGCCTGGCCGTCACGCACCAGCAAGCCCTGGCAGGGGTTGCCACGCGGCCGGCGCATCCAGCTCACGGACGAGGACGTGACCCTCTTCCGCGCCGAGATAGAAGGCCTGCGAAACATCAGCGAGGAGTACTCCCAGGACGGCGCGCGGATCACCTACGGCAAGAAGGCGCTGTCGGTCGACGTGTCGGGATCGAACGTCGAGTTCGGGACCATGCGCTCGATGAACCCGCAGGAGGGCGGCCGCTACCTGAACCAGCTCGACCTCGACGAGCGCCGGCGGGTGGTCTTTCTCGGCGACCAGCTGACCATCGATCTCTTCGGCGCAGGCGTCGACGCGGTCGGAGAGCAGGTGCGGATCGACGGATCGCCGTTCACCGTCATCGGCGTGATGGTGCAGAAAGAGCAGGACTCCTCTTACAGCGGCCGTGACAAGGACAAGGCGCTGATTCCGTCCACGACCTTCCGCGCCATCTATGGCGCCAAGTACATCGAGAACCTGATCTTCCAGGCGAAAGACGTCCAGAAGATAGAGAGTGTCAAGAAGGCCGTGATCGCGACCGCGGCGAACAAGTATCGCTTCGACCCCACCGACGAAGAGGCGATCCAGATGTGGGACACGACCGAAGGGACCAAGTTCCTCGACACCTTCTTTCTCGCCTTCCGCAGCTTCCTCGGCATCGTCGGCGCGCTGACGCTGGTGGTCGGCGGCATCGGTGTGAGCAACATCATGAATGTCGTGGTCGAGGAGCGCACGAAGGAGATCGGAATCAAGATGGCTCTGGGCGCCAAACGGCGCTACGTCGTCGGACAGTTCCTCTTCGAGACCCTGTTGATCACGATCGTGGGAGGAATTTCCGGCTTCGTCATCTCCTGGAGCGTCTGCGCGATCTTCCCGAGCTTCGGCTTCGAAGAGTACGTCGGCACGCCAGAGATCTCCTTCCAGGTGGCCGCCATCACCACCGCGATCCTGGGTGCGATCGGCCTGCTGGCGGGCTACTTCCCGGCTCGGGCCGCCGCCAACCTGCGGCCGGTCGAAGCGTTGAGGATGTGACGATGTGGAACCTGCCGCTGATCCTCAAGCTCTTCCGGCGCACTGCCGGAATCAACCGCAAGCGCATGGTGATGACCGTCGCCGCAATTGCATGGGGGACGCTGTCGATCGTCCTGCTGCTGTCGTTCGGCGAGGGCTTGAAGCGCAATCTGACGAAGGGCAGCCGCGGCCTCGGCGAAGGCATCATCGTGATCTGGCCGGGCGCGACTTCGAAGGCCTTCGCCGGCTTCCCGCAAGGTCGCAACCTGCGCTTCCTGCCGGAGGATGCCGACCTGCTGGAGGCCAACATTCCGGAGCTCGCACTCACCTCGGCGGAGATGCGGCGTTGGGGCAACACCGTCACCTACGAGCGCAA
>JBDSRU010000188.1:0-3627 GCA_039929145.1 Thermoanaerobaculia bacterium | reverse complement strand
TCGAGCAACTGGACCGATTTGCGGAAGCGGTCGAGAAGCTCGCGCGCGCCACGGCGACGCTCGAACGCACCCTCGGCGCCGACAACCCCGAGACCGCCGAGATCCGACGCTACTGGGCTTCCGCCCTCGACAGGGTGGGCCGCACCGACGAAGCGGAAGCGGAGATGGAGCGCGCGGTCGCTGCGCTCGAGAAAACGCTCGGCCCGAAGCACCCCACAGTCGCGCGCAGCCAGGGTGACCTCGCGGCGTTCTACGCGCGGCACGGGCGCGAGGGCGAGGCTGAGCCACTTCTGCGGCGATGTATCGCGAGCCTGCACGGCGGCGGAAGCCGCGAAGAGGGTGACTGCCTCCGCATGTTGGGAAACCTGCTCAGCGATGCGCCGGGGCGCGCGGCCGAGGCCGCGACGTCGCTCGAAGAGGCCGTCGCCATCCTTGGCCAGGGCGACCCCAAGGATCCTTTCCTGCTCATCGCGCTCGCGACACTCGGGCACGCCCGAGTCCAGCTCGGCGAGTTGTCGGCAGGCGAGAGGGTACTGCGGGACGCGATCGCCAGGCTGGAGGCGGTCTACGGCCCCGAAGGCGACCAACTGCGACGGCCCCTCTTCTGGCTCGGCGAGGTCGAGCTGGCGCGCGGCCAACCGGGCGAAGCGGTCGTGACACTGCGCCGGGGTCTCGCGGTGGCGGAAAAGCATCGCGGCGCGGAGTCGACGGCGGCCGCGAAGGCCGCCGAGACGCTGGCGAGAGCGCTCGCGGCCGCGGGCGGCGGCGAGAATCTGGCCGAAGCCGCGCGCCTCGTCGAGCGCGCCACGGCGATCTACCGCGGCGCGAACGCGAGCCCCGAACGCCTCGCCTCTCTCGCGGATCTCGCGAAGGTCATCGAGCGCGCGGCGTCCCGGCCTCCGGGCGGAGTTTCATGAGCGCGACCGAGTCGGCCGCCGAGCGGCGTGCGCGTCTGTTCTCCGAGCTGTGCGAGTTGGGCGAGGTGGATCGCCGCGCGGCGCTGGCGCGACTCGCTGAGGAGGACCCGGCGCTCGCCGCCGACGTCGCGCGCATGCTGGCGTTCGATCACGAGTCGCACGGTCCGATCGAGGGGCTGCGCGACGAGGTCGCCGGTGCCGCCGAGCGCCAGCTCCTGGCCGGCGCGCCGGCCGAACCGCCGCCGCCGGAGCGGCTGGGTGCCTGGCTACTGGGCGAAAAGCTCGGGGCCGGAGGGATGGGCGAGGTCTGGGCGGCGGAGCGGGTCGAGGGCGGCTTCACCCAACGCGCCGCGGTGAAGCTGGTGCGCTCCGGTATGGCGAGCCGCGAGATCGTTGCGCGCTTCGCCGTCGAGCGCCAGCTGCTCGCCCGCCTGGACCATCCGGCGATCGCCACGCTCCTCGACGGCGGCGTCGCGCCCGACGGCCGCCCCTGGTTCGCCATGGAGCGCGTCGACGGTCTGTCGATCACGAACTTCGCCGACGGCCGCGGGCTCGACCTTGAGGGCCGCTTGCGCCTGCTGCTCGCGGTCGCCGACGCGGTCGACTTCGCCCATCGCTCCCTCGTCATCCACCGCGACCTCAAGCCGTCGAATATCCTGGTGACGCCGTCCGGAGCGCCGAAGCTGCTCGACTTCGGGCTCGCCAAACTGCTCGAACCGGGGTTCGAGGCCGGGATCGACCCGAACGTCACCAAGACCGAGTTCCGGGCGCTCACGCCAGCCTACGCCGCGCCCGAGCAGATTCTCGGCGAGCCGGTCACGACGGCGACCGACGTCTATTCGCTGGGCGTGATCCTCTATGAACTGCTCACCGGCGAACTGCCCCACCGGCGGCGCATGAGCTCCGCCACCACCCTCGCCGCCGATGTGGCACACGAGACGCTCGAGCGGCCATCGAGCCGGCTGCGCCGCCTCGAATCGGGAAAGGCCCACGGTGCGCTCCGCAGCCGGCGGATCCATCCCGATCTCGACACCATCGTGCTCAAGGCGCTGGCCCGCGAGCGCGAGCGGCGCTACCCGTCCGTCGCGGCTTTCGCTGCCGACCTCGTCGCCTACCTCGAGCGCCGGCCGATTTCCGCCCGCCCGGACACTCTGCGCTACCGGCTGTCGAAATTCGTTCGCCGGCACCGCGTCGCCGTCGCTGCCGGCGTTGTGGTCTTCGCGGCGCTGATTCTGGCGCTCTCCGTGTCGATCCGGCAGACGTGGCGCGCCAACGCGGCGGCGGAAGCGGCGCGCCTCGAAGCGCGGCGGGCGGAACGCGTCAAGGGCTTCCTGGTGTCGGTCTTCGAGCAGGCCGATCCGAATCGGGCGCGGGGAGCCGAGATGCCGGCGCGGCAGATTCTCGCCGAGGGCGCGAGCCGGCTGGAGAGCGAGCTCCGTGACGAGCCCGAAGTGCGCGCCGAGCTCTACGACGCGGTGGCGCGGATCCAGGGAAGCCTGGGGCTCCTCGACGAGGGGCTGGCCTCCGCCGAGCGCGCCTCCGCCGAACGGGCCCGGCTCTTCGGTCCGCGCTCGCGCGAGCATGCGCAGAGCCTGGTGACGGTCGGCAAGGCGCTCCTCGCCCAGGGCAGGGTCGAGGAGGCGGGGAAGCGGTTCGAAGAGGCGGTGCTCCACTTCGGGAGCGACGGCGACGCGGGTTCGGTCGATCGCGCCGCGGCGTTCTCCGGCCGGGCCGAGGTGAAGATGATGACGGGAGACCTCGCCGGCTCCTTGGCAGACGAGCGTCACGCCTATGAGATCTGCGCCGCGGCGCTGGGCGAAACCGACGCGCGCACTCTCGAGCATCTCTCCAACATCGCCGTGCTCCAGACGGAGGCCGGCACCTTCGCTGAGGCGGCGCGCATTTTCCGCCAGATCCTCTCTGTGCTCGAACCGGCGGAGGGCGGCGACTCCCCCAAGGTGCTCGATGTCACGCTCAACCTCGCCACCGCGCTCGACTCGGCGGGGGAGAGCGCCGAGGCGCTGCCGCTCTTCGAGCGCGTGGTGGCGGGGCGGCGCCGGATCTACGGTCCGCAACATCCGGCTCTTGCGGAAGGGCTGGTCGTCACCAGTCTCCGCCTGTCCCGAGCGGGCCGCAGCGACGAGGCGCTCGCCGCGCTCGCCGAAGCGCGCGCGATCTACCAGCCGCTCGACCACCCGGAGCTCGGTTCGGTCGAAAACTACACCGGACTTGCGCTTGCCGATCTCGGCCGCTTCGCCGAGGCCGAGCACGCCTTCGAACGCGCCGCGGCGCGGTTCGCCAACGACGGGGGCGTGCGCAGCGCCCTCGCAGTCACGGCGCTGTCGAACGAGGCCCATGCTGTGAGCGAGCAAGGTCGGGTGGTGGAGGCGGAGGCGATGTTCGCGCGCGCCGTAGCCACGTTGCGGGCCCTTCAAGAGTTCGACAATCCGCGCCTGCTGCGCGCGCGCTTCAACTGGGGGGCGACCCTGCGCAAGCTCGGTCGCTTCAGCGAGGCGCGCGCCGTTCTCGAGGCGGCAATGGCGCTCGCTCGCCTCAAGCTCGACGCCGGCCACCTGCGCATTGCCGAGGGCGAAGTCGAGCTCGCGCGTCTCGACCTCGCCGAAGGCGGCGTCGGCGCCGCCGATCGCGCCCGCGAGCGGATCGCCGCCGCGGAGACCATCGTGGCGACCAAGACCCCCTCTCCATCCTT
>JBDSRU010000187.1:0-4287 GCA_039929145.1 Thermoanaerobaculia bacterium | reverse complement strand
CGACGCGGCAGGCGCCGGCGATGGCCACGTCGCCGTGGATGACGCTGTCGGGCGCGATCTCGGCCTCGGGCTCGATAGCGGTGCGCTCGGGAGCGAACAGGGTGACGCCGCCGCGCTGGAGCTCGCGCACCTTGCGCTCGAGCAGCAGCCGGTGAACGCGCGCGAGGTCGGCACGGTCGTTGACGCCGAGCGCCTCGTCGGGGTCGTCGAGCTCGATGACCTCGATCTTTCTGCCGGCGGCGGCGGCGTCACCGAGGGCGTCGGTCAGGTAGAGCTCGCCCTGGGCGTTGTCCGGCGCCAGCGCTTTCAGAAAGTCGAAGATCCCGGGCGCGGGCAAGGCGTAGAGGCCGGCGTTGACGCGGCAGATCGCGAGCTCTTCCGCGGAAGCATCGGCGACTTCGACGATGCGCTCGAGCGTGCCGTCGGGGCGGGTCAGGACGCGGCCCAGCGTCCCCGGCTCGCGCAGCGTGGCCGCGGCCATCGCGCCCCATCCGGTCGCGGCGGCTCTGGCGAGACGATCGAGCGTGGCGGCGCGCACCAGCGGAACATCGCCGGAGAGGACGAGCAGGAGCGCAGGGGTGCCGGCGTGCGGTGCCGCCTGAAGGAGCGCATGGCCGGTGCCGCGCTGTTCACGCTGCTCGACCCAGGTGAGATCGGTTTCCGGGAAGGCCGCCCGCACGTCGTCGGCGCGGTGTCCGACGACTACGAGCAACCGGTCGCAGCCGGAAAGCCGGGCGGTAGCGAGCACGCGCGCCAGCATCGGCCGGCCGGCGACTTCGTGCAACACCTTGGGCAGCGCCGAGCGCATGCGCTTCCCCTGACCGGCGGCGAGCACGACCGCGATGCGGTCCGGTTCGCGTGCAGCGCTGTCGGCGGACATGGATCGGCGGGTTCGTCGAGTCCGGTGATCAGGAAGGGTCGAGCACGAAGGCGAACTCGGCGCGGCCGAGAACTTCGGCGAAATCGGAATCGTGGAAGGCCTGGACGCGGTTGCGCGCGTTCTGGTCGACCGCGAGAGCGAGAAGCTCCGCCGCCTCCGCGATCTCTCCCTCGAGGGCGAGAATCGAGGCCGCGAGGTAGGCCATCCGCTCGTCACGGCGATGCCGTCCGCCGCGCCGGCAGAGCGCCAGCGCCGCGGCGAAGTCGCCACGGTTCTTCGCCACGACCGCCTGCAGGTACGGATCGTCGTCGTGCGACTCCTTGCCGTTCGTCAGGCGCTGCTCGCAAAGGCTCAGGTACTGGCGGGCGCGGTCGGCGAGGGTCGGATCGTCGTCGGTGTCCTGCAGCAACTGGCGGAAGAGAACTGCTGCCTCGCGATAGCGCTGCTGCTGGGTGGCGGCGACGGCGCGGCCGAAGAGCTCGAGCGCCGGGTCTGCTCCTGGGGTGGCGTGGACCTTCGTCGCGGCGCCGGCCGCGGGTCTCGTCGCAGCGGCCTTGGCGGCCGGCTTGGCGGAAGACTTGGTGGGTGACTTGGCGGGCGACTTGCCGGCAGTGCGCTTCGGAGCGGGCATCTCGAGGTCGGTGGCGGTCGGGGTCGAAATAGGGGTCGCGGTATCAGCGCTTGCGCAGCTCGACGAGAATCTGCTTCGCCACCGCTTTCAGGGTGTCGAACACGCCGACGCCGGTGGTGGCCACGGCCTCGAAGGTGGGCTCGCGTTTGTAGTTCAGCGTGCGGTACATGTCAGCGACAGGAGCGACCTCGGGCATATCGCGCTTGTTGAATTGCAGCGCGTAGGGAATTGTCTGCAGATCGAAGCCGTGCTCGTGCAGATTGTCCTCGAGGTTGCGGATCGACTCGATGTTGGCCTCCATCCGCTCGGGCTGGCTGTCGGCCACGAAGACCACGCCGTCGACGCCCTTGAGGATGAGCTTGCGGCTGGCGTCGTAGAAGACCTGGCCGGGTACGGTATAGAGGTGGAAGCGGGTCGTGAAGCCGCGGATCGAACCCAGATCGAGCGGCAGGAAGTCGAAGAAGAGCGTACGGTCGGCTTCCGTCGCGAGCGAGATCATCTTGCCCTTCGCTTCCGGGGCAGTCTTGCTGTAGATGAACTGCAGGTTGGTCGTCTTGCCGCCCAGGCCAGGGCCGTAATAGACGATCTTGCAGTTGATCTCCCGGCTGGCGTAGTTGATGAACGTCATGGCGTCTGAAAGTTCGGCCCGCGGGGGTTCCGGGCCTACTCGGAGAAGAGAGCGTCGATGTCCTCGTCCGTGATTTCCGAGAACGGACTTGCATGCGTCGGGCTGGCGGCGCCCTTGGTCTGCTTCACCTGCATGTCTTCGAAGATGTGATCGAGCTCCTGGCTGCCGCGCTTGACCCGCAGACGCACCAGACCGAGCGAGGAGCGATCGTCGAAGATGACCAGCAGGATGGCGCGCTTGGCGACGATCGAGATGTGGATGTGATCGCGCTTGCCCTCGTGAAAGAGGACCGAGAACTCGCGCTCGCCGATGAGCTTCGCGAGGCCGTCGGTGGCCGCTACGTTGCCGGCGGTCAGGCTCGCGAGGCTGGTGGTGTCGAACTGCTCGATCTCGCCTGCGGCGGCAATCTGCTGGCCGTTCTTGTCGATGAGGAAGATCGCCCGGGCGTTGGCCTCCTGGCGCAGTTTCTTCAACGCCCCGTCGAGGCGTTGGAACTCTTCCTGATACAAGACCAGCTCTGGTGAAGCCATCGGCTCAGGTCTCCCGGGCGCTATGCGGACTGTCGCGGCGCTCTAGTCCCTCGATAAGTTCTAGATAATACGCCACTATCGCCGAGCATCCCAAGTTCGGCCCGAAGGGGTCCGGGGCGGTCGGTGAACAGACCGGCAGCGCCCGCCGAAAGCAGCGCGCGAGCGCGCCTGGCGTCGTTCACCGTGTAGACCAGCAACGGTGGCCCGCCGCGCACCCCGCCAGCACCTGCGCGGGCGCGTGCGCCGATCCCGGATGCGACATGCAGGCTCCAGGCACCGAGCTCGTCACCGAGGAGCTCGAGAGCTGGCGTCCAGCGCCCCGCGATGGGAGCGAGGTGCGCAGCTCCCGACTGCCGCCTGAGCTCCCGGAGCAGCCCGGCGTCGAAGGACGAGAAGAGGACGCTCTCCCGGCCAGCGGTGGCTGCGAGTGCGAGCCCGGCGAGGCGCTGGCGATCCGCCAGCCCGATCTTGAGCTCGATATTGACCGGAAAAGCCGGCGGCAGGGCGCCGAGCAGGTCGGCCAGCGTCGCGATCCGCCCGGCGCGCACGGGCTCGCCGGGATCGCGCAGCTCGAGATCGCGGAGCTCCGCCAGGCTTGCCGCCTGAATGACGAGGTCGGGTCGCCCGGCGAGCCTTCCGAGATCGAGGTCGTGGAGCAGGACGAGATGGCCGTCGAGGGTCGGTTGCACGTCGAACTCGAGCAGGTCGGCGCGCTCCTCGACCGCGAGCGCGAGTGCAGGAATCGTGTTCTCGAGCAAAGGCAGCGCACCACGGTGGGCGGCGAGCCAGGGGGGCTCCGGAAGTCTCACCTTGCGGGCATTTTCCGTCGAGCGAGTCGGGCGTGCAAGCGAGCCGACGGCATGAGCGTGCAAGCGAGGAAGCAACGTCTGCCCGCAAACGCGCGCGCAATTCGCCTGCGAAACCCGGAGCCGCCTCCTGCGACCGGACCCCCTGTGGGGAGCGCCACGAAAAGCTTTCGCAAAGGGGGTTAGGATCGCCTTCAACTGTTTGCCGGTCTAGAGCGCTGTCGCGCGTGCCAAGGGTACAGATGCCACGAAGTTTTCGCCTCAGAGGTCATGACGGCAGCAGCCGGCTCCGTGGGCTCGTGGCCGCGCTCACCACGGCGGGATTTTTTACGGTCGCCGTTGTCGTCGCCCAGGGCTCGGCGCAGAGCCTCGCTCCGCGAGCGATCGAACAGCTGCGCTTGCTGGGTGAGTGGAAGGACGGGCGCACTCCCACCGAGCGCAAGATCGACTCGCAACTGCTCTTCGCGGTCGACCGGCTGTTCGGCCGAACGGCTTCCGTGCTCGCCCGCATCGAGGTGCCGGCGTTGCCGTCCGACGGCCGGCTGGAACTCGACATCGCTCTCACGACGAACGCCGACGCCGAGACCGTCGCCGGCCAGGTTCGGGCGCTGGGGGGCGAGGTTTCGTTCGCTTCTTCGCGCTTCCGCTCCCTGCGCGCCACGATCGATGTCGCAATGCTCCGCCCGCTAGCCGCGAACGCCGGCGTGCGGCGCCTCGCACCCGCGCTTCCGGCCTTCACCCATGGCGTCGTATCGGAAGGGGACCGTGCGCACGCCGCCGACCTGGTTCGCAATCGCTACGGCTACGACGGC
>JBDSRU010000186.1:0-5045 GCA_039929145.1 Thermoanaerobaculia bacterium | reverse complement strand
GCACCGCGGTCGACGGCATCCGCGAGATCGGGCGTTCAACCCAGGGCGTGCGGCTCATCAACCTCGACGGCGACGACCGCCTGGTGGCGATCGCCAAAGTCCTCGAGCGTGACGACGATCCGGAAGGCCTCGCCGAACTGCCGCCCGAAGAGGACGGCAGCCAGGGAACGCTCGATTAGGCAGCCGGCACGCCGGGGGCGTCGCAACCCCGGCGCCCGCTCGTGGCAGGATCGACGCATGAACCGGTGCGGGTTGCTGCGCAGGCTCGGCCGGATGGGGGCCCGGCGATGAAACCGGCCCCAAGCGCACCGATGGCGAGCGCCAGGTTCTATCGCCTCGCCTGGCTGTTCTATCTCGCCCTGGCTGTCGCCGGTCTGCTCTGGGTCGGCGCGCAGCGCGGGCGGCTGGGGCTCGAGCTCTTCGTCGATCCCGGTGGCTGGTGGATCGACCTGGGGTCCGGCGCCGCGCTGGGCGGCGCGTTGCTCGCACTCTGGTGGCTGTTGCGGCGCTATGTCGCCGGCGCGCGCAACCTGGAAGACGAACTGGCGAAGCTGCTCGCGCCACTCACGGTCGCCGAGGCGCTGTCGCTCGCACTCATGTCAGCGATCGCTGAAGAGCTCTTCTTCCGCGGCGCGCTGCAGGGGGCGCTCGGATTTCTCCCGGCGGCGGTACTGTTCGCACTCCTCCATGCCGGACCCGGCAAGAGCTTCCGCATCTGGACACTCTTCGCGCTTGCTGGCGGGCTCGCGCTTGGGGCGCTCGTTGCCCTGCGCGGGCCGCTGGGCGGAGCGATCCTGGCTCACCTGATCGTGAACGGCGTCAACCTGGTGCGCCTGGCGCGACTCACGACAGCTCCCGCGCCAGCGCCCACCCTGCCGCCGGTCGCCGAGGTAGCGGGCGAAGCGGAGGAGAGCTCGACCGCCGATGAGTGAGCCCGAGTCCGCCGCGAGTCTGCGCGCGCGCCACTTCTCGGCGCTCTGCGATCTCGATGCCCCGGGCCGCGCCGCCGGGCTCGCGGCGCTCGCGGCCGAGAACGCCGACCTCGCCGTCGAGGTCGCCCGGCTTCTGGATTTCGATGCCGAGTCCGACGGTCCGATCGAAGCGTTGCGTGGCGAAGTCGCGGAGGCGGCTGGACGCCAACTGTTGGGCGAGACGCCCGCCGACCAGCGGCCGGAACAGCTCGGGGCATGGCGGCTCGGAGAGAAGCTCGGCGCCGGCGGCATGGGCGAGGTCTGGGCAGCCGAGCGCATCGAGGGCGGATTTACGCAGCGTGCGGCGGTGAAGCTGGTGCGCTCGGGTTTGTCGAGCGCCGAGATCCAGGAACGCTTCCGGAGGGAGCGCCAGGTCCTGGCGCGCCTCTCCCATTCCGCGATCGCACGGCTCCTCGACGGCGGCGTGTCGCCCGACGGCCGCCCCTGGTTCGCGATGGAGCGCGTCGACGGAATTCCGATCACCGATTTTGCGCGCCGTCGAGCGCTCACGCTGCCGCAGCGTCTCCGCCTGCTGGTCGAAGTGGCGCGCGCCGTGGACGCCGCGCACCGCAGCCTGGTGGTGCATCGCGATCTCAAGCCGTCGAACATCCTGGTGACCGCGAACGGCGAGCCGAAGCTGCTCGACTTCGGCCTCGCGAAGCTCCTCGAGCGCGAGGACGACCCCCAGCTGACGCGCACCGACGTGCGCGCGCTGACTCCGGCCTACGCCGCCCCCGAGCAGGTGCTCGGCGAACCGGTGACGACGGCGACCGACGTCTACACGCTCGGCGTCCTGCTCTACGAGCTCACCACGGGCGAGCTGCCGCACACGCGCCGCTCGCCGACCTCGGAGGGGCTCGTCGAGGAGATCTCACGCGAAACGATCGAGCCCCCTTCGAGCCGTGTGCGACGTTCGTCGGTCGAGGTCGGCGCCGTGGAGGCGCTCGCCGGGATGAGCCGCGCCCGCCTCGCACACCGGCTCAGAGGCGATCTGGATACGATCGCGCTGGCGGCGCTGCAGCGCGACCCGGAGCGCCGCTACGCGACCGCCGCCGCCTTCGCCGACGACGTCGAGCGCTTCCTCACCGGGCGTCCGGTCGCGGCGCGCCGGGATACGCTCGGCTACCGCACGGCGAAGTTCGTCAGCCGCCATCGAGTCGCGGTGGTCGCGGCCCTGGTCGTTCTCCTCTCTCTGCTTGCGGGCCTCGGCGCCGTGCTCTGGCAGGCCCGCGCCACCGCGCTCGAAGCTCAGCGCACGGCGCGGGTGCGCGACTTTCTGGCCTCGATTTTCGGCAGCCTCGACCCCGATCTCGGACCGGGCCGCAACGCCTCCGCCGCGACATTTCTGGCCGACGGCGCGGCAAGGGTGGAGGAAGAGCTCGGCAGTGAGCCGCTCATCGCCGCCGAGCTCTACGCCGCCCTCGCCCGTGCCTGGCTGGCGCTCGATCGCTACGATGAGGCGTTTCGGCTGGCGCGCCAGAGCCGCGATCTCGCGCGTGCGAACGCCGGCCTCGAGTCGACGCTTGCAGCCTCGAGTCTGGCGCTCATCGGAGAGATCGAGACCGGCAAGGACGATTTCATGGCGGGCGAGCGCGACCTCACGGAGGCCCTCGCCCAGCTCGACCGTCTCGAAGACAACGATGGGAACGAGGGCACGGAGAGCCTCGAAGCCGCGCGGGCGGCGGCGGCGCTCGGACGGAATCTGGGCGCGCAGGCGCGCCACGCGGAAGCGTTGGCGCTCTCCGAACGCGCCTACCGGGTGCTGGTGGGCGTGCTCGGCGCCGGGAACCGGGAGGCGGTGCGGGCGCTCATCGCCCAGAGCCAGGCCCTGCGGGGTGGCGATCGTGCGACCGAGGCGGCGGCCCGCATCGCTGGCGCCCAGGCGAGTCTCGCGGCGGCGCCGAACGTCAATCCGGTGACTCGCGCGCTGCTCGAAGTCGAGCGCGCTCAGGTCGAGGTCCACCTGCGTCACCCCGCGGCCGCGCTTGCGGCCGCCGAAACGGCGCTCGCAAGTCTCGCGGCGACCCTCGGCCCGGCGAGCGCCGCCCACGCCGACGCGTTGCGGGTGCGTTCTCTGGCGCGCATGCAGAGCGGCGACTTCGAGGGCGCCCGCACCGACATCGATGAAGCTGCCGCGATTCTGCGGGCGCTCGACCCCGATCATCCGCGCCTGGCGAGCGCGCTGCTCGACCTCGCCCTGGTGAGCGAGCATCGCGGCCGCCTCGACGAGGGAATCGCTTTGCGTCGCGAAGTGCTCGCATCGACCCAACGGCGGCTTGGACCAGAGAGCGCCGAGGTCTGCTACCAGCGCTTTCTATTGGGCGCGGTGCTGCGTGTCGCGGCGCGCTACCCAGAGGCGGAGGTCGAGTTGCGCGAAGCGATCAGGCTCGAGTCGAGCTCGCGCATGCCAGCCGTCTCGCATGCCGTGAACAGCGCCCTTCTCGACCTCTCCGCGCTCCTGCTGAAAACCGGGCGTCCGGTCGAAGCCGTGGCCTGTTCCCGCCAGAGCATGGAGCGGATCCAGGCGCTCGGGAGCGCCGCCCCGCGCTACGAAATCGAAGTCACGCGCTTGCAGCTCGCCCAGGCTCTCATCGGCGTCGGCGACGCAGCGAGTCTCGCCGAGGCGCGCCAGCTGGCCGAGGCTGCTGCTGCGGCGGACGCGGCAGCGGGGAACGAGGCGTTCGGATCGGGCGCAGGGCGCAGCGCGCACGATGTCTTCCCGATCTTCGTTCTGGCACGCATCGACCTCGCCGAAGGCAAGCTGGCCATGGCGCGCCTCAAACTCGAGCAGTCGCTGGCGATCTGGAAAGGGCAGGGGCGCGAATCCAGCCGCACCGCCGGCGAAGCGCAGGTGATGCTGGGCGAGACCTTGCTGCGGCTCGGCGAGGATGCGCTGGCCAAAGAGACACTGCGCTCCGCTTATGAATTGATGTTTCGCCGCGCCGGCGCAACCGACGAGCAGACGTTGCGGGCAAAGGAATTACTGGACGGGTTGAAGCGCGGCCCCGCGGCCCGGGGCTGAGTGAGCTTGCTCGTGTCAAGATCGATCGCCCTAGGAGAGAGAGCCATGGTTCGAAGCAGCTGGATTCCACGAAGCACCCTTGTTGCCGTTTTCATTCTCGCCGCGTTCGGCTGCGGCAAGCCCACCTCGCCGCCCGCAGCCCACGCGGATCCGGCCGTGCCCGCCGCCGCCGCGCCCGCCCAATCGCTGTCGGCCGGGGCGGCTGTCCTCGAGAACTCCGGTGCTGCGGCCGCGCCGCACAGCGGCGGCGGCGCGGGCGAGAGGGCGCTCGCGACGGAGGGTTCGACGGTCACTACGGCGAGCTTCGGGTTTGACCTGCCTGCCACCTGGAGACGGGAGCAGCCATCGTCGGGAATGCGGCTCGCGCAGGCGGTCGTGCCGGGAGAGGCTGGGCCCGGCGAGCTCGCCGTCTTTCACTTCGGAGCCGGTCAGGGCGGCGGAGTGGAATCGAACTTCGACCGCTGGCTCGGACAGATCGAAGCCGCCAAGGGCGCCAAGCCCGAGCGCGGCGAACTCACCGTCGGCGGTTTCAAGATCAGCTGGATCGATGCCCGCGGCACCTTGCTGCCCTCCACCATGGGGAGCGGACCGACAACGCCGCAGCCGGGCTTCCGGCTGATCGGCGCGGTCGTCGAGGGCGAGGGCGGTCCCTTGTTCTTCAAGTTGACCGGCCCGGACGCCACCCTCGGTGCG
Source organism: Thermoanaerobaculia bacterium (assembly GCA_039929145.1). Taxonomy (GTDB): domain Bacteria; phylum Acidobacteriota; class Thermoanaerobaculia; order Multivoradales; family JAGPDF01; genus JAGPDF01. Next base: position 359 of record JBDSRU010000186.1, on the reverse strand, counting down.
GAGCGCGAAGCGTTTTTTGGTCTGCTGCGCAGCGTGCGCCGCCCCTAGCCCGGACTCACGCGCTACCTGCGGCCTCCGGGAGGCGGCGCCCTCTGGTAAGCTCTGTGACCCGCTGGGCCGGATCTGCCGGGGCTACTCGAGAGAGACTGATGACCGCCAACTCCAACGACGTCTTTGCCCGGATCGACAGCGACAAGGGGCGCTATCTCGAGGAACTCAAGGAGTACCTCCGGATTCCGTCCATCTCGACCGATCCCGACTACAAGGGCGACGTCGACCGCTGCGCGGATTGGTTGATCGGCAAGCTCCAGGCCGCCGGCCTCACCACCGAGAAGATCGCCACCGACGGCCATCCGCTG
>JBDSRU010000185.1:0-11714 GCA_039929145.1 Thermoanaerobaculia bacterium | reverse complement strand
TCGCCCGTTCGCCGGCACGGCGGCGGGAGCGATTCCCTTGTCCGTTCCACATTCCGCAGAGATGCTGTCGAGAGCGAGCAGGCGTTCGGTGGCCACTCGCCGATCGATCACGACCGCGACACCGCTGAGGCCGCGCGAACAGATCCCGAAATTCTGATTGGCGTCCCCGAGCGTGGGCGTTTCGTCGGACCCGATCAACGCGATCGCGAGGCCGTCGCCGGCCGAAAAGCCCCCATCGTCGATCGCGTATCCAATCCTCGAGGCGATCGAGACCGGCGGCCGGATCGGGCGGGCCGTCGTCTTCGACGCGACGGTGTCGCGAGCGCGAGGTCATCACAAGGCAGAACGGAGTGCGCGCACGAGCGGCGACAGCCCGATGGGCTAGATAGGGGTTCCCGGTTTCGCCGCCGTCGGGGCGAGACGGGCGAGCTGCGCTTCGACCTCGCCGATCTTCGGGTGGTCAGCAGGGTAGGCCGCGCGGAGGATGGGCAGCGCTTCGGTGTAGAGCGCGAGGGCCTCTTCGGAGTCGTGGCGGCGGACGAGCAGATCGGCGAGGAAGATCTGTGCTTCGGCGAGCCCGAGGCTCGCCGGTTCGAGCGCCACGCGGCTCTGCGCGAGACCCTCGCGAAGCCATTTCTCCGCCGTCTGGAGGTCTCCGAGGGCGGCGAAGGTGAGGCCGACGTCGCTCAGGCTCTGGGCGGTTTCGGGGTGCGCATCGCCGTAGGCGGCCTTGCGTATCGCCAGGGCCCGTTCGAAAAGCGGCAGCGCCTCGGCCGGTCGACCCAGGGCGAGGAGCGCCTCTGCCTCGTTGCGGAGCGGCCAGGCGACGAAGGCGTGCTCCGGCCCGAGGGCCGCGCCGTAGACCGTCGCGGCGCGTCGGAAGAGCGGTAGCGCTTCGGCGTTTCGGCCCAGATCCGAGAGGGCGTCGCCTTCCGAGTTGAGCGCGTTGCCGTACTGCGGATGCTCGGTCCCCCAGGTGCGTTCCACGATGCCACGCGCGCGCTCGAGAACCGGAAGCGCCTCGGTGGCTCGTCCCTGCGCCCGCAACACCGAGCCGAGGTTGTCCAGGGCCATCGCGACGAATGGGCTCTCGGGGCCTTCGGCGAGCTCGAGAATCCGGGTCGCCTCGGCGAAGGAGAGACGCGCCGGTTCGAGCTCGCCGGAGTCCTGATAGACGAGGCCGAGGTTGCTCTGCCACTTGCCGGCTTCGGAACCCTCCGGCGCGTGGCGGCGAGCGATGGCGACCGCGCGCTCGAGAGTGGTCCGCGCCCGCGCCGCGTCGCCGCTCAGCCGAAACACTGTTCCCAGCGTCGAGAGCGTGCGTCCGACGTCCAGGTGATCGGGGCCGAGGTGGCGCTCGCGGAGGGTGAGTGCGCGCTCGAGCCGAGGCCGCGCTCGATCGAGCTCGCCCTGCATCCGGTCGAGCAGGCCGAGCTCGGTCAGAACCGCGGCGACAGCGAGCTCATCCGGCGGCACTTGCCGCTCGCGCAGGTCGAGGGCGCGGTCGAGAAGCGATTGAGCGCGGTCGAGGAGGCCCAGATCCCGATGAACGGCGCCCAGCACGAGCAGGAGCCTCGCCTCGACCAAGGGCCGACCCGCGAGATCTCGCTCGATCCGCTCCGCACCCTGATCGAGGACTTCGCGCGCCGTGAGCTTCGCTCCGCGGGTCCGAGCCGGGTCCGCTCTCTGAAAGAGCGTGGCGAGAAACTCCGCCACGCTCTGCGCAGTGGCGGCCTCGAGCTCCGCCCGGTCGCGCTCGCGCCGCATGCGGGCCGCGGCGACCGCGATCGTCGTGATGATGAGCGCGAGCGCGAGTGACGCGGCGGTGATGGCGGCGCGGTGGCGACTGGCGAATTTCGTGGCCCGATACAAAAGGCTGCCGCGACGCGCGGCGACCGGACGGCCGTCGAGGTAACGAAGCAGGTCGTCGGCGAAGGCGTCGACGGTGGCGTAGCGCTCCCGCGGCTGCTTGCGCAGCGCCTTCAGCAGGATCGCTTCGAGGTCTCGCGGGAGCTCTCGTTCCCGCGCGACCTCCTGGTGCAGCGCCGCCTCGGCCCACTCTTCCGGGGTTCCGGTCGACACGCGATAGGGACGGCGCCCGGTGATCAGCTCGAACAAAACGACGCCGAGCGAGTAGATGTCGGTCGCGGTTGTCGTGACCCCACCCAGAACCTGTTCCGGGCTGGCGTATTCGGGGGTCAAGGCGCGCAGGAGGGTCCGGGTGCGATCGCCAGGCTCGCCCATCGGAGTCAGAATCTTGGCGACCCCGAAATCGAGCAGCTTCGCCTCGCCCTCGGCAGTGACGAGGATGTTGGACGGCTTGATGTCGCGATGGATGACGAGATGGCGGTGGGCGTGCGCGACCGCGGCGAGGATCTGAAGGAAGAGTCCGATCCGCTCGCGCGCTTCAAGCCCGCGCGCGTTGGCGAAGGCAAGCAGAGACTGGCCTTCGACGTATTCGAGGACCAGGTACGGCTCTCCCGTGGCGCTCTCGCCGCCATCGAGCAGTCGGGCGATGCCGGGGTGCTCGAGCGTGGCCAGAGCCTGCCGCTCGGCAGCGAAGCGCTCGCGCAGCAAGGGCGAAAGGAGTGCAGCATGGACGAACTTCACGGCGACGAGTTTGTCGAAGCTCGCATCGGCGCGCCGCGCCAGGAACACGCTCCCCATGCCGCCTTCGCCGAGCGCCGACAGCAGCTCCCAGGGACCGACCTGCTCGCCACTGCGCGCGGAGTTCCCCCCGGTCGGGGAGTCGAGGAAGGCGGCGTCGCGGCCTTCGGCGAGAAGCAGCGAGCGCGTCTCCCGAGCGAGCTCGGGGTCGCCCTCGGAAAGCGCCGCGAGCTCGGCGTCGCGCTCGACCTGGGAGAGCGGCGCAAGGCGATCGAAAACGACGCGGATCTCGCGCCAGCGCTCAGGGGTCATGGAGAACCCAGCTCGCGGGCCAGGAAAGCGCGTGCCGAGCGAAAGTCACGGCCGGCGGTCGCGGTCGAGATGCCGAGTGCCTCGGCAGCCTCCTCGACGGACAGTCCGCCGAAGAAGCGCAATTCGACCAGCCGCGCCTGCGCAGGGTCGAGCGCGGTCAGCCTCTCGAGCGCCTGATCGAGCGCCAGCAGATCGACGCTCCGGGCAGGAATCGCCAGTCCGGACTCTCCTGCGGCGGAGTCGAGCTCGACCAGGGTCGCGCCGCCGCCGCGCTTGTCGCGGTCCCGCCCGCGCGCGTGGTCGACCAGGAGCCGGCGCATCGCCTGCGCCGCGACGCCCAGGAAGTGGGCGCGGTTGCGCCAGTCGACGCGCGATTGATCCACGAGCTTCAGATAGGCCTCGTGAACCAGCGCCGTGGGTTGCAGGGTATGGCTTGCGCGCTCACGTCGCATCTGGCGCTCGGCGATCCGGTGGAGCTCGGGGTAGACCAGGTCGAGAAGCCTGTCGCCGGCGCCGGAATCGCCCTGCCCCCAGGCGACGAGCGCCGCGGTCACCGCACTCTGCTCGCAATCCGCCCTGCCGGCTTCCATGCCCAGTCCCTCGCGACGGCGGTGTTTTGACGCAGGCTAGAACCCCTGCGAGACCCTGTCAAACGGGCTCTCCCCTGGTTTTGGGCAGCTTTCTGATCGAGAACGCACCTACTTGTCGCGTTCACGATCGAGACCCGTTCCGATCGGAGAGCCGCCATGAGATTCGATTCCCGCCTCGAGAGTGTCCTCGCTCAGCTGAGCTTTCTCGCTTTCCTGCTTCTCGCCCTTCCCGCGAGCGCCCAGCTCACCCCGCTCGGGGCCCAGCTGCTCGAGGAGTGCGCCGCTACCGGGAGTTGCGATGTCAATGACAACTTCGGATCGTCGGTCGCCTCGGGGAACTTCAACGGCGACGGCTTCGAGGATCTTGCAGTGGGCGTCCCGGGCGAAACGGTCGGAGGGAACGTAGATTCGGGCGCGGTCCACATTTTCTATGGCTCTGCCAGCGGCTTGCGTCCTGCCGGCGACCAGATCTTCGACCAGGGCACGACCGGAATCGACGACACCGCGGAGCCCGGGGATCATTTCGGATTCGCGGTCGCTGCCGCCGACTTCAATGCGGACGGCTTCGACGATCTGGCGATCTCGGCCCCGGACGAGGATGTCGGCAACATTGTCGACGCAGGCGCAGTCTGGGTCCTGTTCGGTTCGGCGACCGGACTCAGCGCCACCGGCAGCCTCGCCTTCGGGCAGAGCACGATCAGTGACAGCGAGAGCTCGGAAACGAACGACCAGTTCGGCTTCTCCCTTGCCGCCGGGCGCATCGACTCCGGCAGCCGCGCCGACCTGGTCATCGGCGTTCCCGGCGAAGACGGTGCCATCGAGAATTCCTCCGGCAAGATCCATGTGCTCTACAACAGCGGCTCGACGCCGCTCGCCAGCGAAGAGGACTGGGACCAGAGCGAGGTGGGTTGCGGCGCTACCGGCGACGCCAACGAGAACGGCGATCGGTTCGGCTTCGCGGTCGCGGTCGCCGACTTCGACGACGACGGTTTCGCCGACGTCGTTGTCGGCAGCCCGTTCGAGAACGACTGCGCCATCTGCGGCGACACTCCTGATGTCGGTCGTGTCCACGCCTTCACCTCGAGCTCCTCGGGCCTCAATATCGCAGCGGTCGACTGTTTCGGCACCGACAACGGCCTGATCTCGGATCCCGCCGAGCAGAACGACCGCTTCGGCGGCGCCTTCGCCGCCGGTGACTTCGACGGTGACGGTGTCGCCGACCTCTGCACCGGTTCCGATGGCGAGAGCTTCGGCACAGCCTCCCAGGGGGGCGCCGTCCAGGTGATCTTCGGGGTCGCGGACTCCGGCTTCGACTCCGGTGCCCAGTTCACCCAGAACGATGCCGACCCCAACCAAGCCGAGCCGTTCGACCACTTTGGAGCTGCCCTGGCCTCCGGCAACTTCGACGGCGACGGCTTCGACGACCTCGCCGTTGGCGTGCCCGACGACGATGTCTCCGGCAACGCGGACGCCGGCGAGATCGCGGTCTTCTACGGCTCCGCGACGGGGCTCGAAGCGATCGTGCCGGCGGCCTTCCACTCCGACCTGCCGCCCGGGATGCCCGACTCGCCGAACCCGTCCGACTTCTTCGGCGCCGCGCTCGCCGCCGGGGATTTCGACGGCAGCGGCACCGACGACCTGGCGATCGGCGTTCCAGGTGAAGACCTCGGGGTGGCCGGCGCGGCCGGGATGGTCACCGTGCTCTACGGCCTCGATCGTCAGAGCGGCACCTTCGGAACGGTCCAGTTCACCAACTCGACGGTCAGCGTCGACGAGGACCGCTTCGCGATCGTGGTGGCCGCTCGCACCAACGCCCTGATCGCCGGAACGGTGGATCATCTGCGGGTGGGGGGGAGCGCGACGCCCGGCGAAGACTTCGCCTACACGCCCGGCACGCTGTCCTGGGATGCGCTCGACGAAAGTTCCGAGCATTTCCTGCTCAACCCGGTGGACGACACCCTCGACGAGCCGACGCAGACGGTCATCATCGATCTGGTCGATCCATCCGCCGCGCTCGGCCTTGGAACGCCGCGGCGGGTGGTCGTCTCGATCCTCGACAACGATGTCGCCGGAAGTCTGCAGTTGGAGTTCGCGAGCTATCCGATCGCAGAAGGCGCCGGAAGTCGTTCAGTGAGCGTGAGCCGTTCGGGCGGCGATGCCTCGGGTGTCACCATTCTTTACGACACCACCGACGGCACCGCGGTCGCCGGCGAGGATTACACCGCGACTTCCGGCACCCTGACCTTCGGATTCGGTGAAACGCGCAAGTTCTTTTCGGTGCCCATCCTCGAGGACACCACGGACGAACCCGCCGAAACGGTGGAGCTGCGGGTCTTCAATCCGCAAGGTGGCGGAATCCTCGGCGCCAGAACGACCGCGATCCTGACGATCTCGGACAACGATCCCGAGGGCCAACTCTTCCTCGACGGCTTCGAAAGTGCTGACACGTCGCGCTGGTCGGCCACCATCCCCTGACGCGCGGAGGAGCCGATCCCGGTCATCGCCAGCTCAACGTCCTGCCTTCGGCCGCGCGAGGACGACGGCATGGAACGACGGCTGGCCGGCGGCGAGGAGAGTGTCCTCGGCGTCGAGGAGCCGCGTGATCGCGGCGTCGAAATCCGCTGGCGGCGACGGCGGCTGGCTCGTGGGGCGGTACATGTTGGCGTAGATGACCGATAGCAGGTTGCCGCCGTAGTTGCGCTGCTCGAGGAGGTCGAACTCGCGGGCGATCGCCGGCAGGATGCCGGAAGAGGCGACGGCCTCGGTCGGATCTTCGTAGTTGATCGGCGGGCGGATGCGGCCGACGCGCCGCACGCTCTTCGGCAGGTGGTAGTAGTGCCAGTTCCAGCGCAGCTCGTCGACCAGGCGCCACTCGTCGCGTGAAGGGCCGACGTATTCGTCGAGGTAGAGGAGACCCTCGGGTTTCAGAGCGCGGCGTAGCAGGACCGCCATCTCGTCGAGCCGGTCGAAGTGATGGAGCGAGGCGTGAAACAGGATTGCGTCGAGATCGCGGAGCTGGGAGAGCTCTTCCCATGCGTCGGCGCAGCGATAGGCGATGCGCGTCTGCATACCCGATTCCTCGGCCGCGCCGCGCGCCTCGGCGACGCAGATCGGCGAAATCTCGATGCCGGTGATGTGGTCGACGAGGTCGAGTCGCACGAGGTCACGCTCGAAGTGCCCCATGCCGCAGCCGATGCTGACCGCCTCACGCCAGCGAGGCATCCCGGCGAGGCGCTTGGCGAGCCAGCTCGTCGTCCAGGTGTGGGGATCGCCCGAGATGCGCTGGTTGATCCGTTCGCGCACCAGCGGATGGCTCCCCCAGATCTCCTCGATCCGCGAATGCGCTTCGATCGAGTCCCAATAATTGACCGGCTCGCTCACCGCTTCGAACCTAGCAGAGTTCCCGCGGCCGTCAAACCGATTCAGTGGCTGCGATATCGTCGGTGGCGCTCATGCCCGCTTCCGCGCCCTCGCTCGCGGTCGTCATTCCGACGCACAACCGAAGGGCGATTCTCGAACGCACGCTCACGGCGCTCGCCGCCCAGACGGAGCTCGACTTTCGCGTCATCGTCGTCGATGACGGCTCGACCGACGCTACCTGGGAGTGGTTGGAGGCCTACGCCGTGAAGGCGACGTGTCCGCCGGTCGTCGCTCTGCGGCAGGAGAACTCCGGCCAGGGGCAGGCGCGCAATCGTGGCCTGCGCCAGGTCGTCGAGGAGTTGGTGCTCTTTCTCGGCGACGACATCCTGCCGCGACCCGAGTGCATCGCGGAGCATCGCGCGATGCACCTGCGTGCGAGAACCGGAGGCCAGGATGCCGCCGAGCTGGCTTCAGTTGCCGTCGTCGGCTTTACCGACTGGCGACGGAGCGAGATGAAGGTCACGCCGGCGCTCGAGATGGTCAACCTCGAAGGTCATCAGTTCGGCTTCGCCCACATGCCGCCTGGAGGGGAAGTCCCGTTCACCTGCTTCTACACGTCGAATCTGTCGCTGCCACGCAAGATCCTCGGGACCGACCCGTTCTCGCCGGAGTTCTCGGCCTACGGCTGGGAGGACGTCGAGCTCGGCTATCGCCTGAGCCTGGGCGGCATGAAGCTCGTCTACCATCCGGCGGCAGCGGCAGAGCATCTCCACCCGATGACCCTCGCCGGCCTCTTCGCACGCCAACGTCTCGTCGGCCGCGGCCTCGGGATTCTCTGGCGCCTGCATCCCGAGCTCGCGACCTCTTCGTACCTCAGCCCGCGCCGACCGCCACGTTGGTTCGCCGTCGGGCGAAAGCTGATTCCGGCGCTGGTGCCGCTGCTCTCGTTCCTCGACGGCGTCGGCGTTCCGCTGGGCAGGCGGGTCCTGCATCGTGTACTCCTCTGCGGCTACTATCTGGGCCAGATGGAAACGGTGTCGGAATGAAATGGGGACAGAGATCGGGACTGAGATCCGGAGTGAGATCCGGCACGAGTTCCGCGCCGTGACGCGCCTCCTTCTTCTCTGCCCGGAGCCCGGCCGCCCCGCGATGGCCGGGGTGGGCATCCGTTTCCTCGAGATGGCTCGGCACCTGGGCCTCCGGCACGAAGTCACGCTCGGCTTTCCCAACGCTCCGGTCGATCTCCCGGTCATCGCCGGAGTGCGTCTGGAGAAGTACGACGCCGGCAATCTCCCCGGTCTCGTGCGCGCCGCCGAGACGGTAATCCTGCACGCCCACGTGTCGAATCTCTATTTCGATCGCGTGCCGACCGGCGAGGCGCCGCCGCTGGTCGTCGACCTCTACGATCCGTTTCCGATCGAGAACCTGAATTACTTCCGCGAGCTCGGCGACGGAACGTATCGCCATGATCGCGCGACACTCGAGCGTCAGCTGCGGCAGGGCGATCTGTTCCTCTGCTCGTCGGCAGAGCAGCGGCTGTTCTATCTCGGCATGCTCTACGCCCTGGGGCGCCTGAACCCTGAGACCTATTTCGCCGACTTCACGCTGGCGAATCTGGTGCGCGAGGTGCCATTCGGCATTCGGCTGGCGGAGCCCGCCTCGTCGCCCGCCTCCGGGCCGCTGCTGCGCGGCGTCGTTCCCGGCATCGGTGCGGAAGATCCGATCCTCCTCTTCGGCGGCATCTATGACTGGTACGACCCGCTGTCGCTACTGGCGATTTTGCCCGCCCTGGTGGCACGCTTCCCGGCCCTCCGGGTCGTCTTCTCGGCCAACCCCAACGCCCAATCGACTCCGCAGGGGACCTACGCCGAAGTCCTGGCCGTCGCCCGCGACGCCGGTTGGCTCGACCGCCACGTCTACTTCGTCCCCTGGGTCGCAGCCGACGAGCGCTTCAATCTCTACCGCGAGGCGACCGTCGCCGTGGTTCTTCACCGCGCGCGTTTCGAAGCCGAGATCTCGATGCGCACCCGTATTCTCGACTTTCTCGGCGCCGGTCTGCCGGTGGTTGCGACTGCCGGCGGCACGATGAGCCGCCTGCTCGCCGAGGAGCAGATGGGTCTCGTGGTGCCCGAGGGCGACGAGGCGGCCCTCGCCGCTGCGCTGACGGAGCTCCTCGCCTCACCGCAACGGCGTCGCGAGCTGGCCGAGCGCGGCCAGAGATGGGCCGCGCGCCACGACTGGGAGACGGTTCTCGCACCGCTGTCGGCGTACCTCGACGCGCCGCACATCGATCCGCACAAGGATCGCTACCCCCCGGGCTCGATTCCTCCGCCCCGCCCCCCGCGCCGCCTCGGCCGCGCCTGGTGGCGCCGGTTCCTCGGGCGGCGCTGAGGCTACCTCGGGCGCAACTTGATGAATGCGTCTCTGTCAGCCTGCGAGGATGCGCTTCCACAGTAGGCGAGAGTCCGCGGGCAAATCGGCGAGCTGCTGCTGAACCTCCGCGGCGACTTCCTCTCGACCCTCGCCTGCCAGAAGCTGCGCCACATCCCAGGCGTCCTGTCCTCCGCCTGCGAAGAGCTTGAGGAGAATGAGGTCGGAAGCGCGCGGGACGGGAAGGACCACATCGCCGAGATCGAGCAGCTCGGATCTTTCGAGAATTCGAGTCTGCCAGGAATGACGGCCGACGATGAGATCGACCGGCCTCTCGTCAGCGGCGGTGATTCTTACGACTCCGGCGAGCGGGTCCTCCGCGTCTCCGCGGCGAATCTCGCAATGAATGCCAGCGTCGATGAGCGGCTGCCACAAAGCCGCGTCCAGCGAGCGTGGATCTGTCGTCAGAAGGTCGCGATCCAGAGTGGAGCGACTGGCCGCCCGCAGCGAGAGCGCTTCGGCGCCGATCAGCGCGCAGCGGATCTGCCCCTGCTGCAGGCGCCGCGCAACCTCGGCCAGCAGGCTCATTCGACCGCGGCGCAGCGCGAAGGCCTGCGTCCCGCTTGACGCCGGCGCGCGAACTCGCGGGCGGCGTCGGCTGTGGTTACACCGTGGGCGCGGGCGTAGGCCGCCGCCGCTTCGTCGCCGAGCTTCTGCGCGAGCCGGAGGCGTTCGAGAGGTGACAGCGCGCGCTCCGCGAGTCGACTCTCGTCTCGCAGCTCCGCGGCCAGTCTCGAGTACATGGCGAAAGTATAGCGGCTGCTTCCTTCTATCCTCTTCGGGGCGATCGGTCGCCGCCGGAGATCTGGATGGCTCGCGCGCACCATCGTCTCGGCGCCAGAGCCTCGACTCGCATGCCTCCTATTCGGCGGCGAGAGTCGACAGCCGGAAAGTTGGGGAGTAGGCTGCCGCAACGTTCGTAGGTACTGCCTGCGCGGCAGATGAGATTGCGAGGGAAGCTCGATGAGTCGACTGGTGTGGGCATGGGGAGTCTTGCTGCTGGCGACGTCCGCATGGGGGCAGTCGCCGCCGCTGCCGGTCGGCGGTCAGTTTCAGGTCAACTCGTACACCACGAACAGCCAGCGACTGTCGGCTCTGGCGCTGGATCCCGCCGGCAACTTCGTCGTCGTCTGGGGCAGTCTGGGCTCGCTCGGCAGCGACGCAGACGCCACCAGCGTCCAGGGGCAGCGTTACGCGGCCGGCGGCGCGCCGCTGGGTGGTGAGTTCCAGGTGAACACCTACACGACCTCCGATCAGAACTATCCGGTCGTGGCGATCGACGCCCTCGGCGACTTCGTCGTCGTCTGGTACAGCTTCGGCTCGAGTGCCGATCCGCTCACCGGCACGATCCTGGGGCAGCGCTACGCGGCTGGCGGCAGTCCGCAGGGGGGGCAGTTTCAAATCAACACGTACACCACAAGCGGCCAGTTCTCCCCGGCGGTCGGAATGCATGGCGCCGGTGTCTTCGAGATCGCCTGGAGCAGCGTCGGGTCGGTAGGCGTCGACAACTCGATGACCAGCGTCCAGGGGAGACGGTACGTCGGAGCCGCGGGCGGAGCGCAATTCGAGGTCAACACCTACACCACCAGCGAGCAGACTTCGCCGTCGCTCGCGCTCGACGCCGGCGGAAACTTCGTCGTGGTCTGGCAAAGCAACGGTGCCGCCGGCGACAGCTCCCTGTTCAGCATCCAGGGCCGGCGCATCGAAGCGGACGGCGTGCCGGGAGCGCAGTTCCAGGTCAACAGCTACACCACGAACGACCAGCGCAATCCCAAGGTCGCGCTCAACGCATCGGGGGCTTTCGTCGTCGTCTGGGATAGTCAGGGCTCGAGCGGCAGCGACACCGCCGGTACCAGCATTCAAGGTCAGCGCTACGCGGCGGGAGGTGCCGCGCAAGGTACCCAGTTTCAGGTCAACACCGACACCGGCTACAACCAGTTCGACCCGGTGGTCGCCATCGATGGCGACGGCGATTTCGTCGTCGCCTGGTCGACCTTCCCGCCGGGCAACTCGAGCATCCAGGGGCAAAGGTTCGCGGCCGGAGGCGCAGCGCTAGGCGGGCAGTTTCAGATCAACACTGTGGCGGCGGTGGGCCAGTTCGCTTCGATCGCCGCGGCGCCAAGCGGCGACTTCGTAGTGACGTGGAACGGCTACTTCTCGGGCGGCAACGACAGCTCGGGAAGCAGCATTCAGGGGCAGCGCTTCCGCGTCACGGGCGATCTCGCGGGCAAGGTTTTTTACGACCTCGACGCCAACGGCCTCCAGGGCCCGGGTGAAGTGGGACTCAGTGGGGTCACGGTCGAGCTGCGCGACCCGTCGCAGGTTGTGCGCCGGACCGCGGTGACGGACGGCCTGGGCAACTATAGTCTGCAGCCGAAAGAGGGCGACTGGTATCTGCGCTTCGTCGCACCGCCG